>NZ_CP120467.1:552500-852500 GCF_029983095.1 Enterococcus montenegrensis | reverse complement strand
AAAAGTGGTCAAACATTGCAATAGTGAAAAAATATTGTTCAAATTTATCTAAAGCACCATCAAACACTTGCTTGTATAAATAAATAGGTTCATTATTATCGGTTAGTGAGACATATACGTTATCCAAATGAGAAGTATTTTTTCCATTTATACTCATTTGGTTGTTTAAAACTGCAAGTGATGGAGCTTCCTCATTTTCTAGACTACTTAACATTTTACTTATATCTCTTGTGTCCGTTGCTTCCTTTGAATGGATAGGTTTTACTACCAGTAATGCTTTTTCTACACGATTTTCTTCTGTTACCAAGTCTTTTACAGTGTGTAAACTTATTATTATTTCATCAGCTTTTTGAGTTACTAAATAATAATTTGTTTCACCAGAACCTTGATTTAAAAGCAGAGTCACAAATTTATCATATTTACTACTGTCAATTTGTAGATTTGAACCAATTACTGTTGCCTCGACTACTTCGGCTTTAGAGTTACCTATATAAAAAAATGGGTTTGAAGCACTAGGATTCCCATTATAAAATAAAGTGCCTACATTTAATCCATCCATCTCAAAAGCTTCATAAATATCTTGTTGATTTACAACAATATTCGTATTGAACCTGTCATCATCGATTTTTATTTTATCTTCTAATGATACTTCAGAGTGACTTTCATCGTTTTGCAACTGTTTAAATTCATCTATCGCACTTAATTCTTCAACTTTTTCAGTTGAATCTATCGATATATTACTGTTAAAACTACTTTCATTTTCAATAGGTTTTTCTTTAATTGTCGAAGAATTACTATTAACTGCTTTTGCTACCACTGGTTCTTTTATTTGTGAATATAAATAAGCTTCTGTTCCACCGCTTATCAGAACAATTCCAATTAACGCTGTTCCCATTTTCATCCATTTTTTCATTTTATTCACCTCTTCTGTTATCTTTTATTAAATAAATTAATCACAAACACTATTCCAGCAACAAACAAAAAGGAAATAAACAGATGTTGGAAAACAAAATCCAATACATGTATCAAAATGGTTATGACAATTACTAATAATACTATCCAACCAATACAGCCACACCCTTTTTCTTTTTCGTCAGGTACTTCTATCATTTCTTGAAAAATCCTTCCGCCCTTTAACGCCATTATTTCAATCCTTTCTTAAACTTTCTTGATGCAAAAAATCAACGTTTTTTCTGCACAAAAATAAGACCACTGAATCAACTTCTGAAATGTTGATACAATCGTCTTTTTTATGTAAATTATTTTTTTAATTTGGTATCGGTAAAAAACGTTGATTTATTGCCGGTTAATTACCAACTTATACTACTAAATTCTATCGTTTGTCCCTTGAAATGACAAGTCTCATTTTCTGGACAAGCCTGCTTTTTTAGCAATGTTATAAACAGTTTTCTCAGACACACCACATTTGTTTGCAATTTCTTTCAGTGATAGCTGATTTTCTGTATACAAAATAATAATTTTTTTGCATTTACTTTTCTTAATTGGTGGTCTCCCTAGTCGTTTATCCGAGTTAGCTAACGCCTCTTTTGTTCGTAAACTAATACTTTCTGCTTCAAATTCTGCTATACCTGCTAAAACGGTGAAGAATAGTCGTCCGCTCGCTGTTCTGGTATCAATGGATTCTTGAATACTTTTCAGATATATCTCTTTCTCATTCAGTTCAGACATCAGATTTACCAATTGCCTAGATGACCTGCTTAACCGAGCTAAATTATAAATTAGTAAGGTATCTCCTTTTTCTAAACGTTTCAATGCTTTGTCAAGTTCTGTTCGATGTTCCTTTCTTCCACTAATCTGCTCAGAAAATAATTCATCAGGTTCAAACTTTTCCAATGCCTTTCTCTGCACTTCTAGTCCTAAGTCCTGCGTATTTTTGCTAGTGCGAATATAGCCAATCGTTTTATTTCTCATGCGAGGTCTCCTCCTTTCTTTTCCTTAGTTTAATAATTTCTTTTTAAATACAAAAATACCCTGACTACTGGGAAATAGACAGGGTAAATGAAAAAATCATTTAAAACCATAGAGGCTATTCAAATGGTTCTCGTCAAGGTAGTTTTATTATCACATAAAAAATAACAATTGTCTAGTAAATAAATCATCACTTTACTTTTCTATTATTTCCCAATTTTCTTAATAAGAATAGTCTATATGAACCTATATATCAACATTTATAGTGTATTAAAAAATTTATATCAACTCCATTATATGCTATAATAACATATGTATTAAAAAACAAAAAAGGAGGTCATTTTTCATGACAAATGGAACAAGTCAAGGACTATTCATAGTCGTTGGTATAATAATTTTTGGTATTTTTGTATTGATTAGTTATATATTATTTAAAGATACGTTGAAACCTACATTATCAGGAATTTTTACTGATAGTTTAGAGCAATCTCAAGATAATTTAATTGGAAATATCACTGAAGAAAATCCTACTGAATCTGTTTACTTTAAAACACTCCCTGATGGTAATGAAGCCTTTATATATGATTATACTGGCGAAGAAACTGAGATAACAATTCCAAAAGAAATAGATGGTAAAAAAATAACCTACATTTCTAGCACAACATTCTCGGATACTAAAGTTACAAAAGTAAATTTTGAAAAAGGATTTGATGGTTCTCATATATTTAAAAGCAATTTCTTAGACGGTTCAAAAATAAAGGAATTATATTTACCTGATGGTGCTACAGTATTGGATAATCTTTTTGGTCTGAATGCTACGAATTTAGAAAAAATAACGTTACCAAATACTTTAAAAGAGATAAAAGACTCTGTATTTACTAATACTAAAATTACTGAGGTATACATTCCTGAAGGTGTAACTTTTTTAGGCTATACTGCTTTTACCAATAAGAATTTAGTTCAAACATTTTATCTACCAAACACCTTGTCTAGATATGATGCAACTACAACAAACCATAACATGGAGAATACTTTTGTAATTGGTCAATATATAGAAATCTCAACTAAATATGGAGAAGGTCTTTATATCGAACAATTCGGAAATAATTTTAAAATTATTCGTCAGTAAGCGAAATGCTTAATCTAAATTTAACTATGTTCATTCAGTAAAATATTAATCCTTAACAAAATTTGTTAAGGATTTTTTTAGAACACACTACTTTTATAGTCAAGTAAATTTGCACTCAACGTTCAAATTTCCATCTCCTACTTTTAGATGATAAAATAGAGATGGATAGTTAATAAAAGGGATAATTACGAGATGGATACTTTTTAAATCAGGGATACTTTACTAAATTATGAACCCCTTCATAATCCTTACATTTATTAATTTTCATACCCTACCTAAACCCTCCATCAACCCTAAAAAAGAGGTTTTTCCAAAAAAATAGATGATAACAAAATGAGAACTTTTGTGATAACTTTTTGAAAACTATGCCAATTTTGATGTGAATTCGGAGAAATTACAATGGAAACCTCCGTGAATTTTCAAAAACAGCTGCCCATGAAGAATTTTAAAAAATTTCTATGTGAATCACACCTCTTACAGATGGATAGAAATGAGAATGGATAGTTATGAGTGTAGGGTTACTAATGGATAGTTTCGAGAATAGATACTTTTAAAAAATTAACAGATAAAAATATAGGAGGGAGTGTATATGACCACACTTTTTGTCAACAAACGAGCAATTGACTCTGAGGAATTAGTAGACATCATTACCCAATCAAACGGAATATATGAGAACACCTTGATTAAGCTCTTGCAATGCAATCGCATCAGCTTAGAAGCACGATTAAAGACCTTAAAAAAGAATAAAATCATTTCTAAAGGAAAATTAAATAAACATTTTTATTATGTTGATAAATATGACTTGAAACATATGAAGGATTTAGACTTGCAGTCAATGGTCGTTCAATATTTGGTTTCAATTGGCTTGTATACCAATAAAATTCAAGTAATTGATTCCCTAGATAAAAATAAACAGCTCTATCTTTCAGTATTTGCTTCAGGTAAATATAACTATAAAAATGATAAATCTATAAAAAAACTTGCAAATAACCGGTTCAATCAATTATCTTCTGAAGAAGATAGAAAGTATTTTAGTCAATTTATCATCAACGAATTGACTAAATTCCCAATTAGAGTAGCTTCTTTTTCAGATATGCTAGAAAAACGCTACTATACAACTTCTATAGATACTGTAGATATATTAGCTATTCCTAATAAAGAGTATATCCCTGCCATACAATCCAACTTAGCAGATGTCTCATTTAGAAACTTGGAAAATAATACCACACTTATTCGGGATGATATTTTGATTTATCTGAATGATTCTAATACCCTTGGTTATTTTGTGAAAGAAAATAATCAATATACATTACGAGCAATTTATTCTGTAGTTGACTTCTTCTATTATTTAACCTTGCACAAAAACTCTAAGGATACCATTTATCTTTCTAATGACAAAGCAGATTATGATAATGCAGATGTCTTGTATTTTCAGAGTTATTTGAATAAGGAAAAGTATAATACTATTCAATTAAAACGAGTCAAGCAAAAAGCACAATCTTAAATGATTGTGCTTTTACTTACTTAAACGGGTCAAAATCTTCAAGTTTAGCTTTTATATCTTCTTCTTCAATTCCTGCGTATCGCAAAGTTACTGCTTGGCTACTATGATTTAAAATCTTCATCAGAGTAACAATATCACCCTTATTCTGTTTTAGAAAGAAATAAGAGAATGTTTTTCTAAGTGTATGTGTGCCAATATAATCTAACCCTAGATTATCTGCAACTTTCTGTAGGATTTTATAATACTGATGACTGGCTAAATGTCTACTACTATCTGTTGGACTTGGAAATAGCCACTCAGATTCCGCACTATGTTCTGTATTTAAATAATCAATAATGTTTGATGTTAATGATTTCAGATGAAGAGTTCTTTTTTTACCAGTCTTTATTTCAACAATTTCTGTCTGTATCTTATTTTTCACATCAGATACCTTTAAGTTCAGAATATCTGAAATCCGTAACCCTGTCTTTATTCCAATTGCCATAATCAAAAAATCTCTTTTTCCGTGTTTGCCCTTTTGTAATTCTTCTCCAAATTGAATTAGCGTTTCTTTATTTTTTATCGGTTTGACATTAATCTTTTTTTGTCCCATAAATTACCTCCCAAATATGCACTATTTATGGATACTTATAGTGCATTTCAATATAAAAGTATCCATTTCCTTATAAATCAAAAATAAAACATTGATAGAATAGGATTCATGATGGATACTAATTATAAAAGTATCCCTGCTAAGGACCTTTATAGCATCATAATCTGGAGGTTGCAAATTTGTAGAACACACAATCACAAGTGATTAAATATATGAAAATCAAAAGGAGAACACTATTTAAGCATGTTCTCCTGAATTTGACTACTAATTTAAAGTATACTACCCAAAGGACTTGTCTTTACCGCTTTATCTACTAATTGTTCATCCGTGATACTACTGATATAAATTTTCGTTGTATCTAGTTTGGAATGCCCCAACATCTTACTTATTGTAAAAATATCTTGCCCCATCTGCAAATTCTTTACCGTCCAATAATGCCTTAGTGTATGAGGACTACACCTAACAGTTGCCCTAACGCCTGCTCTCTTACCTGTTTCTTTCAATATCAATTCAATATTCGTCACCGTCTTAATTTTTCTTCCTGTTTTCCCTAAAAATAGCTGTTCATCTAATTTTCTTGTTTTGCCATGATAATTTCTAAGTGTATAAAAATGACTATCTCGAATCCTTCTATATCGAGTAATAAAATAATTTAATTCAGATGAGATTGGCACTACTCGCCATTTACTCCCCTTTCCTAATATTCGGATATAGTTTTCAGCTAAATCTGTATCCTTTAAATTTAATAGTTCAGATACACGTATACCTGTATCTGCTAAAAGAGCAATAATACACTTATTTCTTGCTCCTAAATAGGTATCAAATTTCCACACATTCAGCATATCCTTTACTTCTTTATCATTGAATGTAGTTAATAATGGCTTTGTTTCCTTTAATAACCTTATCGTTTCCAGAGGACTAACTTTGACTACTTTCTCAGCTACTAAATAGTTCCAGAAAGCTTTGTGAGTTTTTAAAATTGCATTTATATAACTACTTTTTAATTGGCAATCCAATAAAAAACTGATGAACAACTTATAATGAATTTTTGAAACATCTTCAATTAAAATCGGTGAACTAATTTCTTTTCTGTAATAGTCTATAAATTTTCGATGATGTTGTTCATAAGACTCAATCGTTCTTTTTGAATAATTTTCCAATTTCAATTCTAACAAGTATTCCTTTACTAATCGTTCATAGTGCATAAAAAAATGCCCCTCTCATGTCATTAGTTGACATAAGAAAGGCACTTAGCAATAATACTAGAACATAAAAGTAGAAACACTTTTTACACTAATTTTATCATTTCTGAAAAATTGGTATAGCTGCTTTTACATTACCAGATTATTTGTTTTTCAAGTTGTAGAAAGATTTAACGCCTTTGTATTCCGCAACGTCGCCAAGTTGGTCTTCGATACGTAATAATTGGTTGTATTTAGCAATCCGGTCAGTACGTGAAAGAGAACCAGTTTTGATTTGGCCAGCGTTTGTTGCAACAGCGATATCAGAGATTGTTGAATCTTCTGTTTCACCAGAACGGTGAGAAACAACTGCTGTGTAACCAGCTTCTTTAGCCATTTCAATAGCATTGAAAGTTTCTGTTAATGTACCGATTTGGTTAACTTTGATAAGAATTGAGTTACCAACGTTACGTTCGATACCTTCAGATAATTTTTCAGTGTTTGTAACGAACAAGTCGTCACCAACTAATTGAACTTTGTCTCCTAGTTCAGCTGTTAATTTTTCCCAGCCTTCCCAGTCGTTTTCGTCCATACCATCTTCAATAGTGATGATGAATGGATATTTTTCAACTAATTCTTTCAAGTAAGCAACTTGTTCTTCTGAAGTACGTTTTGCTCCGCCTTCACCTTCGAATTTAGCATAGTCATATACGCCGTTTTCGTAGAATTCAGAAGCTGCACAGTCAAACCCTAAACGTACATCGTCGCCGATTTTGTAGCCAGCTTTTTCAACTGCTTTAACGATTGTTTCAACAGCATCTTCAGTACCTTCAAAACGAGGTGCAAAACCACCTTCGTCACCGACTGAAGTTTCTAAGCCGCGTTCAGATAAGATAGATTTCAATGCGTGGAATACTTCAGCACCCATACGCAAGCCTTCTTTAAATGTAGGTGCACCTACAGGTAAGATCATGAATTCTTGGAATGCGATTGGCGCATCTGAGTGAGAACCACCATTGATGATGTTCATCATAGGAGTTGGCAACACTTTAGTATTGAAACCGCCTAAGTAGTGGTATAAAGGTACTTCCAAGTAATCAGCAGCTGCACGAGCTACAGCGATTGAAACGCCTAAGATTGCGTTGGCACCTAATTTACCTTTATTAGGAGTTCCGTCTAATTCGATCATTGCTTTGTCGATAGCCATTTGGTCACGAACATCGTAGCCAATGATAGCTTCTGCAATAATGTTGTTTACGTTGTCTACGGCTTTTTGAACGCCTTTGCCGCCATAACGAGATTTGTCACCATCGCGTAATTCAACGGCTTCATATTCACCAGTTGAAGCGCCTGAAGGAACCATACCGCGACCAAAAGCACCTGATTCTGTGTATACTTCTACTTCGATTGTTGGGTTACCACGTGAATCAAGGACTTCGCGTGCGTAAACATCAGTAATAATTGACATGTTTGTCTCTCTCCTTTGATTTGTATTTCAAAAGGGTTAAAACCCTTCATCCACAATTTTAGTGAATTTTATGCATTTCTGCAAATTAAAACTCATTTTTTTAATGTTGTTGTTAGATTATTTAACTGCATCTAATAAGGCTAAGAATGAATCCGCTTGTAAGCTTGCGCCGCCGACTAATGCGCCGTCAACGTTTTCTTTGGCCATGTATTCTGCAATGTTTTCAGGTTTAACTGAACCGCCGTATTGGATACGTACTTTATCAGCAACTTCTGAACCATATAATTTAGCAACTGTTTGACGTACAACACCACAGATTTCGTCTGCAATGTTAGCATCAGCAGATTTACCAGTACCGATTGCCCAGATTGGTTCATAAGCAATTACCATACTTGAAACTTGTTCAGCAGATAAATCAGCTAAACCAGCAGTGATTTGACCTTCGATCCATTCAGCAGTTTTGCCTGCTTCGTAAGTTTCCAAAGTTTCACCACAGCACAAGATTGGTGTCATACCGTTGGCAAAAATTGCTTTTGCTTTTTTGTTAATTTCTGCGTCTGTTTCGTGGAAATATTCGCGACGTTCTGAGTGACCAATGATCACATATTGTACGCCAAGGTCTGCGATCGCAGCTGGTGAGTTTTCACCAGTGTAGGCTCCTTCGTTTTCCCAGAAACAGTTTTGAGCAGATAATTGTACTTCAGAATCTTTCAAGCTCCAAGCTAATGGTGCTAAGAATAAAGCAGGTGAACCGATCACAGAATCTACCAAATCTTTTGAAGGAACCGCAGTTTTCACTGCTTCTGCAAAGCTTTGTGCTTCTGATAAGGTTTTGTTCATTTTCCAGTTTCCGGCGATAATTGGTTTACGCATTTTGTGCAACTCCTCTTTTAAAAATTTACTCGTAAAATTAGCTCAAAAGGTTCCCCTTTCAAGACCATTTCAACTTTAAATTATTTGTCGTTAATAGCAGCTAAACCTGGTAATGTTTTACCTTCTAATAATTCTAGAGAGGCACCACCACCAGTTGAAATGTGCGTGAATTTGTCAGCAAAGCCTAATTGTTCAGCTGCTGCTGCAGAATCACCACCACCGATGATTGTTGTTGCATCTTCAAGGTTAGCAATTGCTTCACAAACACCAATTGTACCATTAGCAAAGTTAGACATTTCAAACACACCCATAGGTCCGTTCCAAACAACAGTTTTTGCTCCAGCTAATGTTTCAGCAAATAAAGCAATAGATGCAGGACCGATATCTAAAGCCATAACATCGCCTTTTATTTCGCCTTCAACAGTTTCAGTTGGCACATCATTTGAAAATTCTGCTGCACAAATATTGTCGATTGGTAAAACTAATTTGTCGCCAGCTTTTTCGATTAAGCTTTTTGCTAATTCGATTTTGTCTGTTTCAACTAATGATTTACCAATTGCCATACCTTTAGCTGCGTAGAAAGTATATGTCATACCACCGCCGATTAAAATCTTGTCCGCTTTTGGAATCAAGTTTTCAATTACACCGATTTTATCAGATACTTTAGCGCCACCTAAGATAGCGATCATTGGACGTTTAGGATTTTCAACAGCTTCACCGATGAATTTGATTTCTTTTTCCATTAAGAAACCAGCAACAGTTGGGATACCTGTTGAAGCAATACCAACGTTAGAAGCATGGGCACGGTGAGCAGTACCGAATGCATCGTTTACGAATACATCGCCTAAAGATGCCCAGTATTTGCCCAATTCAGCGTCATTACCGCTTTCTTTTTTACCGTCGATATCTTCAAAACGTGTGTTTTCAAATACTAAAACATCGCCGTCTTGCATATTTGCAATGGCGTCTTCTAATTCTTTACCACGAGTTTCAGGTACGAAAGTTACTTCTTTACCTAATAATTCGCCCAATCGTTTTGCAACGGGTGCTAAAGATTTGCCAGCTTTATCTTCTTGTGTTTTCACACGACCTAAGTGTGAGAATAAGATTGCTTTGCCGCCATTGTCGATTACATATTTGATAGTTGGTAAAGCAGCTTTGATACGTGTATCATCACCAATTACACCATCTTTTAACGGCACGTTAAAGTCAACACGGACTAAAACTTTTTTATCTTTTAATTGAATGTCTTCGATTGTTTTTTTAGCCATCTGTATGTTTGCCTCCTAAATTTATCTCATAAAAAAAGCGGAGAAGCGCGTCGCTTCCCCGCTTTAAAATCACTACATTAGATTACACGTAAGCGAATCTTATAATTTAGCGAAGTATTCTAAAGTACGAACTAATTGAGCAGTGTAAGACATTTCATTGTCGTACCAAGCAACAGTTTTAACTAATTGTTTGTCGCCAACTGTCATTACTTTAGTTTGAGTTTCGTCAAATAATGAACCGAAAGTCATACCAACGATGTCAGAAGAGACGATTGGGTCAGCAGTGTAACCAAATGATTCGTCTGAAGCTTCTTTCATTGCTGCATTTACTTCGTCAGCAGTAACTTTAGTATCTAAAACAGTTACTAATTCTGTTAATGAACCAGTTGGAACTGGAACACGTTGAGCAGCACCGTCTAATTTGCCGTTCAATTCAGGAATTACTAAGCCGATAGCTTTAGCAGCACCAGTTGTGTTAGGTACGATGTTAGCTGCAGCCGCACGCGCACGACGGAAGTCGCCTTTAGGGTGTGGAGCATCTAATGTGTTTTGGTCACCAGTGTAAGCATGGATAGTTGTCATCAAGCCTTCGATGATACCAAATTTGTCTTGTAAAGTTTTAGCCATAGGAGCTAAGCAGTTAGTAGTACAAGAAGCACCAGAAATAACTGTTTCGTCACCTGTAAGTGTTTCATGGTTAGTGTTGTAAACGATTGTTGGTACATCGTTACCACCAGGAGCTGAGATAACTACACGTTTAGCACCAGCTTTTAAGTGTAATTCAGCTTTTTCTTTAGAAGTGAAGAAACCAGTACATTCTAATACGATTTCTACACCTAGTTCGCCCCATGGTAATTCTTCAGGGTTACGGTTAGCTAAAACTTTAACTTCTTTACCGTTAACGTTGAAAGAACCATCGTGAACTTCAACTGTACCGTTGAAACGTCCTTGAGTTGTATCGTATTTTAGCAAGTGTGCAAGCATGTTCGCATCTGTTAAGTCGTTGATTGCAACAACTTCAATTCCGTCTACGTCTTGGATGCGGCGGAATGCCAAACGGCCGATACGTCCAAATCCATTAATACCTACTTTAACTGTCATATTGCGATTTCCTCCTTATGAAAATCAGGTTTTTTATTTTAAAGGGTTACCCCTTTTAAAATCTCATTTGCAGCAGCTTCATCAGTTAGAAGCCACGTTTGTTTTGGTGCATTTTGCATATACGCATTAATTGCTTTAGCTTTAGTTTTGCCACCGGCAACAGCTAAAATAATTGGCACCTTTTGTAAATCTTTTAATTGTAAACCAATCCGTGGCACTTTATAGACCACTTTACCAGTTTCATCAAAGAAATAACCAAATGATTCAGCGACTGCATTGGCTTGTTTTAGCATCAAGATTTCATTTTCACTCATCTTGCGTCTAGCCGCCATATGCAAAGCACGCCCAATACTATGAATAACACAGTCAGCATGGCTTATCAAGTTTAACACCTCAAGGATTGAGGGTTCCTTCATAAGGGAACGATACGTGTCAGAACTTAATTGTTCTGGGACATAAAGTGCCCGATGTTCACCATTTGACCTCATTGCCATCATAGCAGAAACTGAGTTGGCTTGTACAGTCAGAGCCTCTCCAATACCACCTCTGGCCGGTACAAAAAGGTTATGTCGTTCATCACTTTCAAGGTTTGTCAGACATTCGGCAACTTGGGCCATTGTTGTCCCACCCATTACCGCGATGACGTTCTTGCCTTCAGGTAAAAGTAAATCTAACGATTCATTTAAACTCTCACCAAAGTTTTTCACGACTTTTTCTTGTCGGTCACTATCACCAGCAGATATTACACAGCGGGCAATGCCAAAATGATTGGCCAACTGTTTTTCTAATTGATGCATGCCAAAAAGTTGATCCATTACTTTGCCTAAATCGGTAAAAACTTTTTCACCCGTTTTAGTTAAGCTCATACCACTTTTTGAGACATCAATTAAAGCTAATCGTTTTAATAAATCCGTTTCGGTACGTAAAATCCGTTCGGTCATATTCAAACTATCTGCTAAGTTTCGGCGACCAATAGGCTGCATCCAGTAAATATTTCGCAAGATTTTATAACGCTCTTGCAAAACATGCAGGATATCAGGAGCAACTGCTTCAATCAATTTTAAGTCATCAAGCATGATTACTCTCCTTTTTTGACAATGGACGGTTTATGTCCATCGTAGACCTATTTCGACCCATCGAGACCAAAAAAAATTTACTGCAGGTCAAATTCCTTTAACCTTACGGAAGTAATAGTACCATTTTCCATTCTATTGTGCAACTAAAAAGCTAAGAAAAATACTTCTGAAAACTGCGCTATTACGTTAAATCGCTTTACTAATTAATCTAACGCCAAGTGATAAATTGCACAACGAAAACAAAAGCCCTTATTTTCAATTGATCCTTTATTTGCGTAAGGGAAAAATTAAATTATCACTTTTGAAGCATTCATTTCCAACAAAAATCATGTTAAAATAGCTCAGTAGCTGTTTGATAGCGTTTTTTCACCGCAATAAAAAAAGACACCTTCTTAGCTAGAAGATGTCTTAACGCGCTCTAAGGGAATCGAACCCCTGTCTCAAGAACCGGAATCTTACGTGATATCCACTACACTAAGAGCGCCGAACATATGTTAGTTTAGCTAATAATCAGAATAAAATCAAGAGGAAAATACATGAAATTTCAACAAAGTTTTTCACAAAAGCAAAAACAATCGCAAAAGCTTGCTATGACACAGTCATTGCAACAATCAATTCAAGTTTTGCAATTTTCAATTGATGAATTAGCCGAATTTGTCGAAACAAAAGCAATGGAAAATCCTTTAATCGAAGTATCAGAAGCTAATTACGCCTTAAGCTATTCCAAGCCCCGTTCTTCCAGTGGCGAAGAATTGAACTACTTAAGCCAAATTCCGGATGATCGTATTTCGTTGTTTGAATATCTCATCGAACAAGTTCACTTGAATTATCGCGATACGTTTTTACGTGACATTGTTTTATTTTTAATTGAATATATTGATTTAAACGGTTTTTTAACAATTGATTTAGATGAAGTTGTTACAAAAATGCAGGCCACAAAGATACAAGTTTTAGACGCTTTAACTTTAATTCAGCAATTGGACCCTGCTGGGGTTGGTGCCCGTAACTTACAAGAATGTCTCATGCTACAAACTGAAAGAGATGATTTAGCGCCTAATTTGGCTTACCTTATCTTAGAAGAACATTTTGAGGACTTGGTAAATCGCAAATGGCCTGAACTAGCGAAAAAGTTAGCTATTCCAGTTAGCGAAGTACAAACAGTCTTCGACTATATTCAAACGCTAACCCCTACGCCAGGAGCAAGTTTTGGCACCACCGATGGCTTATACATTATCCCGGATTTGACAGTCAAAATAAGTGACGGAAAAAAAATTAAAATCACCAGCAACCGGCGGGGCATGCCAGAAATGCACTTCCAGCAAAGCTACTTTGACCAAATGGCAAAAAAAGCCGATGACGAGACCAAAAAATATCTAAATGAGAAAAAACAAGATTTTGAATCCCTGCAAAAAATGGTACAACAACGTGGTGATACAATTTTACGCGTGGGACAAGCAATTATCGCCCACCAACAAGAATTCTTCTTAGATGAAAGCCGACCGATTAAACCTTTGATTTTAAAAGATATCGCAGAAGAGCTGGAAATTCATGAGTCCACCGTCAGCCGGGCGGTCAATGGAAAATACTTGGAAACAGATTTTGGAATATTTGAATTAAAGCACTTCTTCAGTCAAAAAGTCGGGATTCAAAATGATAGTGGCGAAGATTTGTCGACTGATAACGTCAAAGTCCGTCTTCAAGCCCTCGTTGAAGAAGAAGACAAAGGTAAACCACACTCTGATCAAAAATTAGTCGACTTACTAAAAGCAGAAGGCATTACTATTTCCCGCCGCACGGTTGCCAAATATCGCGACGCCTTAAAAATCCCAAGCTCCAGCAAGCGAAAACGCTTTGACTCATAACACTATCTTTTATAGAAAAATTACAAGAAATAATAGAGAAAATCCCCAATCAGAATCGATTGGGGATTTTCTCTATTATTTACTTTTTATCAACTTTTTTTCCGTTCTGGGCTCACCCATGTGCCACTACCATAGCCTAAAATTGTCTTGAAGGCGGGAATTAGCGTTGTTAAGATGGTGAGGGCATTCATCATCCAATAAAGCAACATGTAAAATGGAGCAAAGACGAAATAGCGTAATTTATGACCGCGATCGTCTAAAATTAGTGCCGAACCCAATTGCAAAAAGCCGGCAATCATCTGAAAATTAACAAAGATAAAGGCCATTGCAAACATATGAAAAATTCGTTCATAATTTTGCGTTACAAGAAAATAAATCAATGTCACAATAAATATAAAACTTGAAAACCAAAAGAAAAGCGACCACAAAATACTTAGGGTTTGGTCAATAAACATAACGAGCTGATTAAAGTGTTTGATTGGATGTAAGGCAACTTTAGGAAAATTGGTCAACCAAACTTCCGTGCCGCCTTTAGCCCAACGTTTGCGTTGCCGATAAAGCATTTTTAAAGTATCTGGGACCATCATGTAAAACATAATATCCGGAGCAAAAACCGGTAACCATCCTAAGAGCTGTTCATCCCAAGCAATGCTTATATCTTCAGTGGCGCGATCTTGGCGAAACAAACCCGCATCAAGTAGCGCCGTTTTACGATACATGGTATTGGCTCCACTAAAAGCATACATGGTATTTAGCGTTCCTTGCTGGCTCCGCTTAATGACACCGACAATACTAGAAAACTCAACCGTCTGGGCCTTTTCAATAATTTTTGAGCGATTTAAAACATCCATATTCCCAGTTACTGCCCCGATATTGGTTTCACCGGACTCCATAAAATAATTCATATACTTAGTTAAAGCATCTGGTTCTGGGATTGTATCTGCATCATTACTTAAAATATATTCACCTTGTGCAAAAGCAAAGCCAACATTAAAAGCATGCGCTTTTCCTTTGTTTTTTTCAATTGTGATAACCCGCAAGCGCGCTTCTTTACGAGCCAACTCGGCCAGAATTTGTGGGGTATCATCGGTGGAACCATCATTTACTACTAACACTTCATAGTTTTCATAAGATAATTGATGCAATAAATAAGCCAGTGTTTTTTCAATTACTGCCTCTTCATTATGTGCAGGTACCATGATCATAATAAAGGGCTGCTCTTCTTTTTTAATTTCTTTAAACTTTTTAATTTGATATTTAAATAAAAAGCGATAGCAGATAACCCCAATAAACCACATAAAAGCCCCTAAAATAGGATAAGTAAATAAAACAAACAAAATAACGTTCAAAACAATATCTAAAAATTCATGACCAGTCTGAATAATGTTCACTTACTGTTCTCCTTTTTAAAGACAGCTTGTAACTCTGCTTTTGAAATATTTTTTTCTTCCGGCACAGAATACGTTTTTGTATTTACACGCTTGTCACTTGGACCAAATCGCGCCGTATAAAAATCATCCAATTCGTGCCGTTTTTTAACATATCATCAAAATCGTACGTAAAATTTTTACTATAATTTTCTTTTATTTCGCGATTACTTCGTAGTGTCATGATCACAGTGAAAACCGTTGCCCCAATAAAAAAGAAGACAAAAGCTTTTAATAAGAAGAAGTAAGTATCGATTCCTTCTTGATAACTCCAAACGGCTTTTACTTTAACATGATTGCGCAACAAAGTAGAAGTGAGCGTCCAATAAATGGGTATAATTACGCCCAACCAGGCGAGAATAGTTAAAATAATCGTGCGTAGTTTTAACCAGAGATGGCCTTTTTCAAAAAATTTGTCTTCATAAACAGTTTCTTGTTTTTTCTTATCCTCTAATTCGTTGTTGGTGGTGTCTTTTTTATTTTCCATATGCCCCTCCTTTTTTTTAGTATTTCGTATTTAACCAAGATTTGCAAATTAAACGATTTTTTTCACAAGCACTAAAAAAAGGCGTAAAGACACTACACTAAAAAAAAACGAGGATGAAAGTCATCTGACCTTCACCCTCGCATTTTTTAATTTTATTCGTCTTCATCTTCGTCATCAAAGTCGTCTAAATCATCATCGTCATCGTCGATAATGGTTAAGTCTTCTTCGATATTTCCGGGTACTTCTTCTTCGTCATCAGAATTATCATCGGCGCCAATTTCTTGTAAGTCGCTGTTATATGCAGAGATTTCTTCATCATCGTCATCGTCATCATCGTCGTACAATTCTTTGTCGTCTTCATCTTCTGGATCGGCATCTTCTGGATCGTCATCGTTGTAATCGATGGCATCCTCATCATCGTTAATAAAGGCGTTAACCTTTTTACGTTTACGTTTACGAGGTGTGTCTTCTTCGTCTTCATCAAGCCCATGAGACAATTCTTCATCAATTGAGTCAATGGCATACCATGAACGCAATCCCCAACGGTTTTCACCTAATGAGATAAAGCTGCCGTCAATGTTTAAGTCGGTATAAAATTGTGCCAATGAATCACGAATCTCGCTATCTGATTTACCCAAATACGTTTGGATTTGGTTTACTAAATCCGAAAAATCCATTACGTCGCCACGTTGCTCTAAAATCGCATGGGCCACTTCAATCATGGACAACTCGTTTTTGTTTGCCCCTTCAAATACTGTAATTTCCAAAATAGGACACGTCCTTTCGCAGTCTACGCTTTATCATACAAAAATGTACTGAAAAAATCAATTTATTTCGCAAAATTATGCTGTGAAATCTAAGCTGATCTGATATTCCCCTACGCGTTCATCGGCCATATACAAATCATAGTCAATAAAAATTGTGCCAGACATTGGGCGATCTTTCAAGCTAACATGAAGATTACGCGTAAACGTCCCAAAATACATCACCCCATAAGGTGTTGTGTAGCTGGTTTCTAATTTTTTCTTATAGTCAAATTTTAGCCGTAGTCGCATTTCTCCAGATCGCGTTAATTGCACGGTTCCATCTGGCATAATTTTAATAATAACAGGAATTTCTTCGCCACTTTCTTGTACTTCTTGATAACGAATGTACAGCTTATCACCAATGGTTACCAGCTGACCTGGTAAATCAAAAGTAAATTCTTGTATTTCTTCATGTTGTTTGACTTTGGTTTTCAAATGAATGGAAACTGGTACGCCATTTTTTAAATCCATTTTTATATCCTCCACTTCACACTATCCTCACAAAAAGTGCTGCTTACTATAAGCAGGCTTTTCATCTTTAGTTTCATTCTTCACAGTTTTACCCTTTTTGTCAAACATTGCGTCTATTTCAAGGCCTTCCGTTATTTTTTCAGAGCTTTTTCGTATATAATGAAGGAAACGTGATTTAGAAATGCTTAACAAAAAAGCGCCCGGGGTAAGACGATTATCCAAATTAGACTTACCTGTAACAAAAAAGCGTTATTTAGGAGTTAGACGATGAATTTAAGTTTAGATCAAACCATTTATCCCAATCAGCAGGCGCTATTGCCTTTTGCCTTAACTGACGTCTTAATTGAACATGTCAGTCAAACAAAACAGCCCCTATTGCATTTTTGGCAATTGGAAAAGACCATGATTTTAGGTATGAAAGATACGCGGGTGCCGCATTTAAAAGCTGGCGTTACAACGCTACAGCAGGCTGGTTATCCACCGGTTGTCCGCAGCGCTGGTGGTTTAGGCGTCATTAGTGACCCTGCTATTTTAAATATTTCCCTTATTATTCCCCGCGATATACAGACGACCGATTCTGCTTATGAGAAGATGTTCCAACTAACACAGCACGCTTTTCCTGAGCTTTTGATTACCACTGGGGAAGTTTTTGATTCTTATTGCCCGGGGACTTACGACTTAAGTTGCGCGGGTAAAAAAATTGCCGGTATCGCCCAACGAAAAATTAAAGACGGTATCGCCATTATGATGTATCTCAGTGTTAGTGGCCCGCAAAAAGAGCGTGGGCAAGTGGTTAAAGATTTTTATCGTGCAAGTTTAGCAGAGAAGTTTGGACAAGACGGATATCCGCCGGTAAATCCTGAAAGTATGACGACTGTCGGTTCCGTAATGAAAAATAATTTAACGATTGAGCAAACAAAAACACGCTTTTTAAATGCTTTTTCACAACTTACCAAAGAAGAAATCACTCAAGTTGATAGTCAGAATTGGTTGCGTGCAACAAAAAAAAGAACTGACTATACAGAAAAGCTAAGCCGTATGATTGCCCGTAATGAAATTCTTGCTTCCTTATAAATCAATTTTTCCAAAGAGTGGGCAGCCTCAGACAATTTTGCCAAATCAAACAAAGGAGTAAATCGATGATGACCTTATATAAAGATCAAAAATTACCAATTGAAAAAGTATTTAGAGATCCCGTTCATAATTATATTCACGTCCAACATCAAGTAGTTTTGGATTTAATCAACTCAAAAGAAGTACAGCGCCTAAGACGCGTGAAACAATTGGGGACGTCTTCTTTTACCTTCCACGGGGCAGAGCATAGCCGCTTTTCCCATTCATTAGGTGTTTACGAGATCACCCGCCGCATCTGCGATATCTTTGAACGAAATTTTTCTGTTGCTAAAATTGGTGCTGGCGGCTGGGATGATACTGAACGCTTGGTCGCTTTATGTGCGGCACTGCTTCACGATGTGGGCCACGGTCCTTTTTCCCACACCTTTGAACATATTTTCCACACAGATCATGAGAAGATCACTGTCGAAATTATCACTTCGCCAGAAACTGAGGTTTACCAAATTTTGAATAAGGTTGCGCCTGGTTTTCCAGAAAAAGTCGCCAGTGTCATTACCCATGATTATCCCAATCCGCAGGTGGTACAAATGATTTCAAGTCAAATTGACGCCGATCGAATGGATTATTTATTACGAGATGCTTATTTTACCGGCACCGAATACGGCACTTTTGATTTAACCCGCATCTTACGGGTCATTCGCCCTTATGAAGGGGGGATTGCCTTTGCTATGAATGGGATGCACGCGGTCGAAGACTATATCGTCAGTCGCTATCAAATGTATGTTCAAGTTTATTTCCACCAAGTTTCCCGGAGTATGGAAGTTTTGTTGGAACACTTATTAAATCGGGCCCACGAATTATATAATGAAAATTCCGATGTATTTCAGCAACATTCCCAGTTGTTGATTCCTTTTTTAAAAGAAGACTTTACACTAGCAGATTATTTAAAATTAGACGATGGCGTTTTAATTACCTATTTTATTCAATGGGTTGACGAAGATGATGCTATTTTAAGTGATTTAGCCAATCGCTGGTTATCTAGAAAACCATTAAAATCAGCAAAATTCAAAGAAGGTCAACAAGACTTAATCACAAAACTATGCAAGCTGGTGGAAGAAGTCGGGTATAATCCGAAATACTATACTGCGATTAATTCCAGCTATGACTTACCTTATGACTTTTATCGACCAAAATCAGGGGTCCACCGCACGCAAATTGAATTGCAACAAAATGACGGTACTCTGGTAGAACTTTCAAAAGTAAGCCAATTAGTCGCAGCACTCGCTGGACAAAAAACTGGCGATCACCGCTATTATTTCCCTAAAGAAATGGTAGATCGCTCCTTGCAAAATAATTACGATCTTTTTAGTGATACGTATGCAGCGTTTGCCCGCCATATCAAAAATGGCGAATTAGTCGAATAATAAGACCAAACTTGCCTCCCTTTTCTCTCACCACTAGAAAAGGGGGCTTTCTTTTAGTAGAATAGAAAGCGGATCTTGCCACTTTTTGGCAATTTAAGCAGCTGAAAGAATACAGCTATTTGTTTAGGAGGAATTTTTTTCATGAGTATTAAACTAGTCGCTATTGATATTGACGGCACCTTGTTAAACAGCGCAGGACAATTAACAACCGGTGTGAAAGCCGCTTTACAAAGCGCAAAGAAAAAAGGGGTACGAATCGTTTTATGCACTGGCCGTCCTTTACCAGGGGTAAAAGAATACTTGAATACGTTAGATTTATTAAGTGCTGACGATTATGTCATTACTTATAATGGTTCATTGGTGCAAAATGTTGCCACCCAACATACCGTCTTCTCTGCCAGCCTAACGAAAAACGATTACTTAAAAGTAAATTATATGGCACAAAAACTCGGGCTTCATTTTCACGTATCTGGTGTGGATGCAATTTTTACAGCTAATCGTGATATTAGTCCCTACACCGTTCACGAATCAACATTGGTGCACATGCCAATTAAATACCGCACTTCCGATGAGATGGTAAAAAATGAGTACGACATGATTAAAATGATGATGATTGATGAACCAGAAATTTTAGATCACGCCATTACCCAACTCCCCCTTGATTTTAAAGAACAATACAATATTGTCAAAAGTGCCCCTTTTTACTTGGAAATCTTACACAAAGGCGCCAATAAGGGAATTGCACTTGCGAAACTGGCAGAACATTTAAACATTCAACAAGCAGAAGTTATGGCTATTGGCGACAATGAAAATGATATGGCCATGTTAGAGTATGCTGGTGTCGGTGTGGCGATGCAAAATGCCGTCGATAAAACGAAAGCCGTTGCCGATTACATCACCACGGCTTCAAACGATGAAGATGGCGTCAAAGAAGCAATCGAAAAATTCAGCTAGACAAAAAAAAACAGTGCCCAAACAAGTCCTGATAACTTGTCTGGCGCTGTTTTTTTATAAAGTAAATATGAATTTCTCCTAAGAAAAAAGTGATTTGCCCGCTTTAGCATATTTAGATCTTATGGCTCATACCTGCCCGATTCCTTCAGCTTTTCTAGCTGTCTGGCTTTTCTTTATCTATTTGCGAAACTGGGCTTCATACAATGCGCGGTAAGCTCCGCCTTTAGCCATTAATTCTTCATGGCTACCTTGTTGTAAGATACCAGCTGGACTGACTACCACAATTCTAGTTGCGTGTTTTATTGACGCTAGGCGATGGGCAATGATTAAAGTTGTCCGCCCTTTTGAAAGTGAGTTTAAAGACTCTTGAATGACTTGTTCGGTTTCTGTATCTAATGCTGATGTTGCTTCATCTAAAATCAAAATGGGTGGATTTTTTAAAAACATCCGGGCAATCGCTACCCGTTGTTTTTGACCACCAGATAATTTGACGCCCCGCTCCCCGATTTGCGTCTCAATTCCTTCAGGCATCTGGGCTAAAACACTATCCAAATGGGCCAATTTCGCTGCTGTCATAATCTCCTTGTCGCTTGCGTCCAAACGCCCGTAAGCGATATTTTCTTTAATGCTGCCAGGAAATAAGAAAACATCTTGTTGCACAATGCCAATTTGACTTCGCAATGAACTCAAAGTCATATCCCGAACATCTATCCCATCAATTTTTACCGCCCCTTCTGTTACATCGTAAAAGCGAGGTAACAAGTTACAAAGCGTCGTTTTGCCTGAACCACTTTGGCCAACAAAAGCCACTGTTTCCCCTGGCTTAATTGTCAAATTAATGTGATCTAAAACCTTGCCTGCTTCTGCGTAAGAAAAAGAAACATCCTGGTATAAAATGTCGCCTTTTAAATCCTTAACGACCCTAGCATTCTTTGAATCCACAATGCTTGGCTTTTTATCCAATTCTTCTGTCAGGCGCTTAAACCCTGCAATTCCTTTGGGATAACTTTCAATCATCGTATTCACTTTTTCAATGGGTCTGACAAAGACATTTGCCAGTAAAATGAAACCGACAAATTGCCCATTGGTTAGCTGCCCTTGAATCACATAATAAGACCCAAAAATTAAAGTAAATAAATTAATTAAACGGATTAACAAATAATTATAGGCTGAACTAACAGCCATTACCCGATAAAATAAGATTTTTGATTGCCGATAAGCTTCACTTAAACCGCCAAAGCGTGCTGCTTCAAAATCCTCGTTGCCAAAAGATTGCGTAACGCGAATACCACTAACAGAAGCCTCCACCCCAGCGTTAAATTCACCAAGATTTTCGTAAATGCGCGTGTTGACTTTCGTCATTTTTTTATTGAAGAAAACCAAAGCGATTGTAATGAGGGGCAATAAAGCAAAAGTTGCGATTGCTAATTTTACATGGGTGTGTAGCATCAGTAAAAACGAGCCTGCCAATGTCATAATCGTAATAAAAATATCTTCTGGACCATGATGAGCCACTTCAGAGATTTCAAATAAATCTGTCGTCAGCCGACTTATCAATTTCCCTGTCTTTTGATTGTCATAATACGCGTAAGGCTGACTTTGAAGGTGGGCAAATAATTCACGCCGCATATCTGTTTCAATATTGACCCCTAACTTATGACCAAAAAAGACAACAATATACTGCAAAATCGTATTCAAAATATAAAATAAAAATAAGGTCAAACAAGCCAACAAAATAATTCGAAATTCTTTTTGCGGCATAATTTTATCGATCACTTCATTGACGGCTACCGGAAAAGCCAACTCCAGTAACCCGGCTAAAACTGCACAACTAAAGTCCAAAATAAACAGTTTTTTATACGGACGATAATAACTAAAAAAACGTTTCAACATCTTTTTCTCCTTTTACTCCTAAAAATTCTTGCAACTTAAATTGTTGCTACCCTTTTTCTTGTAACAATTCAGACGGTAAAAATTTACACTGTCAAAAGACAACTCCGTCTATTATACCGAAAATTCCAATAAAAACACAATTTTCCCAGCTAAACAAACATCTATTTGAAAAACACAAGTAAAAAAAGCTTACGAAATCTGTATTTTCCTGCGAGAAAAATTATATTTTTATTACAGATAAAAAAACAGACCTCAGTCAGTCGAAAAAAACTGCTAAAGCCTGTTTCTTTTTTTAATTAATTAGATTTTTTCATCCACTTTTGGACTGCCCAGCGATGACTGCCGCGCTTTAATAATAGCATCGCTTCATCTGCTGTTACCCAAGTCAGGTTATTGGTTTTTTCTGTCGGCTCAGCGACTTTCTCCCAACTGTCGACAACGTAAAAATAACCGGGATGATAAAAATATGTATCGCGATGACTGGAATAAAAATATTCTACCGCTTCCCCTAAATACGCTCCAACTGTCACTTCAAAGCCAAGCTCTTCTAACATTTCGCGATTTATCGCTTCCACGTGGTTTTCTGTTCCTTCAATTTCGCCGCCAGGTAAAAAATAGGCGCCATTTGGGGCTTGTACCAAAATTACTTCTTGTCCTTCATTACGACTCACTACCACATAAGCGCCATAACGCGCTTTATAAGGCTTATCTGACTCCTTTTTCCCAAACACTGGTTCCATTTTGTAACCTCCACTTTTCATTTCATTCATTTTACCCAAATGCAGATACTTTCACAAGTTAAAGCGTATTTCTTATCACAGCTAAAGGCCTATGATAAGATATCTTTATCAAGGAGAAAGGACTGATTTTTTATGAAAATGGCCCATACATGTGTACGTGTCAAAGATTTAGAGGCATCTTTAGCCTTTTATAAAGGAGCTTTTGGCTTTGTTGAAAAAAGCCGCCGCAACTTTCCCGAAAATAAATTTACCTTAGTATACTTGAGCTTACCTGGGGATGATTATGAATTAGAATTGACCTATAATTATGATCACGCTGCTTATGATTTAGGTGATGGCTATGGCCACATCGCCATTGCAGTAAGCGACTTAGAAGCATTACATGAAAAACAAAAAAATGATAATTATAATGTAACCGACTTAAAAGGATTACCTGGTACTGCACCTTCTTATTATTTTGTTGTTGACCCTGACGGTTACAAAATCGAAGTTATTCGTGAAAAATAAGGATAAATAAATAAAAAAACTGTGCTAAAAGCGCAAAGGAAATAAAAGAAAAGCTACTACTGACTTTTTTTGTGTTTTACTTTGACATTGCTTTTAGTAACAGTTTTTTTAAATAAAGGACGTGGAAAAATGAAACCTGTTATTGGCATCGCCGCAAATGAACAGACCATGATAGACACTGATAGTCACTGGATTAGCTACACGCCAAAAAACTTTGTCACTGGTGTTCAAAATGCTGGCGGCTTACCTTTATTGTTGCCCATCGGCACAATTGAAGATGCAAAAAGCTACATACAAAAAATCGATAAATTACTTTTAGCCGGTGGCCAAGACGTATCCCCAGAAAGTTACGGTGCATTACCTCACCAAAAATTAGGTGCGACCAATCACAGACGCGATCTCTTTGAAATGGCGCTGGTAAAAGAAGCAGTCAAGGCCGGCAAACCTGTTATCGGCGTATGTCGTGGGATGCAGTTATTAAATGTCGCCTTTGGTGGGACCTTACTACAAGATTTAAGCTTAGCCAAAGAACCCCTCTTAAAACACGTACAGGTACCAACACCATTTGAACTTCCCACCCATCCTGTTGAAATTAATATGAACAGTCGTTTAGCTGAATTTTTACCGCAAAATTATCAAGTTAATTCCTTTCATCATCAGGTAATCGACGAATTAGCAGCAGAATTTGTCGTAACTGCAACGGCACCTGATGGAGTCATTGAAGGAATTGAAAGTGTCAAATCCCCGGTCATGGGTGTCCAGTGGCATCCAGAGTTGGCTTATTTCACCATCGAAAAAGAACGCGCATTTTTTGAGTATTTTGTTAATAAATTCGCCTAAAAAAAGGGGAATGAAATCCTTTTAAATAAAAGCAGCTTATCTAATTTGTCCGCTAACTTAAGTGTTAACGAGCTAATAGTAAGCTGCTTTTTAATTTGCCTCAACTTTAGAAGAAAAAGTAGGGGTGACGCTATTTATTAATCTCAACTCTATTCACTTATTCCGTGTGATAATTGCCTAAATTTCTTACTTCTTTTCTGCTTTCATCATACTTAAAGATTGTTTCAAGGCTGCAATAACGCCGTTTTCGTTGTAAACCAAGACATTTGATTTGTACAAACCCGATGAAATCAGCATAAGAAAAACAGTAAAGACGGCTAAAATCACGACAGAAACAATCGCACTGGAAATGCTGGCTGTATCATTAGCCAGACGAACTGGCATTGCAAATGATGAAAAGAAAGGAATATAGGAACAAATTTTCAGCGCGATATTTTGTGGATCAAACATTCCGACAAATAAGGCTAAAAAGTAAGCTCCCATGGATAAATAAGTGACTGGGATAATCGCTTTTGAAGTATCTTCTGCCTTGTTGACTAAAGAACCACACAATGCCGCTAAAACGGCGTACAACAAAATCCCTAAGATTACAAAGATCGCTGAAAAAATCAAAAATGGACCAAAGAGAGATTCCAAAGATGCATCACCTAAAAATTGTTTGACGATGTCCATATCTTTGAATTTTTGATACCCAAAAATAATCATAAGCCCATAAATTAACAACTGTGTTAAAGCAACCAATAAGACCCCGGTTAATTTCCCATAAAAATGAGTTTGGGCTTTGGTACTTGATAAAATCACTTCCATAATTCGTGTTCCTTTTTCAGAAGCGATTTCTTGGGCAATAATACTAGAATACGTCACGACAAAGATAAACAAGATAATGGCCGAAACATTGGTTACAATCATCTGCAAACTGCTATGATCGTCTTCTGAGGTCATTGTACCAGACTTATCAAAGGAAACTTTTTGCGTCGTTAATTGGGCTGTTTGACTCAATGAGCCCACCTCTTGGGCTGATAGTCCCATCTTTTGGGCCCGCACATTTGACTGCATTTGCGTCAATAGCTGTTGAATCATCAGCTGTGTTGTTTGTCCTAAGGAAGATTCGGTAAAGATTTCGCCTGAAAAACTATCTCCTTTATTTGTTAAAACCAAAAAGGCATCCAGCTTTTCTTTTGCCAAGTCTTTTTCCGCTGCTTTTTTTGACGGGACGACTTTAAAATCATAATCTTTATGATCCAATTGGGTAAAAGCTTGTCCCAAAGCGGCATCCTCTGAGTAGACGCCAATGGTATTGACATCGGAACTGCCAGCTAATTGGCCAGTAAAGTAATAAAATGCGCCCATTAAAAATGGTGCCAAAATTAAAATTAAGAAACTAACTGATTTAACATTTTTCTTATAGACATCTTTAGCAATCACCCAAAACTTACTCATGATTGTCACCTGCTTTCCATTTGAAAATCTCCTCTAGGGTTGGCGGTTGTTGATTAAACATTGGAATATAGCCGTTTTGAGTCGCTCGCATAAAGATTTCTTTGCCTGCATCTGGATTGGATAATGTGATGGCTAAACTTTTGTCTTCTTGGACTACGACCTCTTTTACGCCTTCAATGGCTTGAACGTCACCTTGTGACAAGGAGGACTCCAAAAACAGTTTACTCCGTCCAAAAGATTCTCTGATTTCCCGCACTTTTCCGTTTAAAACTGTTTCGCCATTTTTCAACATAATCAAATGATCGCAAATCTTCTCAACGTTATCCATATTATGACTTGAAAAGATGACACACGCACCTTTTTGGCGTAACTCGATGATACCATTTTTTAATAACTCAGCATTCACTGGATCCAGCCCGCTGAAAGGCTCGTCCAAAATAACCAATTTTGGTTCGTGAATTAAGGTTGCAATTAACTGTACTTTTTGTTGATTTCCTTTTGACAAAGATTTGACTTTATCGGTTTTCTTTCCCTTCACTTCAAACTTTTCCATCCATTTGTCAATTTCAGGAACAATATCTTTGCGTTTTTTCCCTCTTAGCTCCGCAAAGTAAATCAATTGCTCTTCAATGGTGACCTTGGGATAAAGTCCCCGTTCTTCTGGCAGATAACCAATAATGTCATAATCTTTACTACTAATTTTTTCACCATTCCATAAAATTTCACCTTCATCAGGAGTTAAAAAATCCAAAATCAAGCGAAAAGTGGTTGTTTTACCAGCCCCATTTTGCCCAATTAACCCCATAATCGTACCGTCTTGTATTTCAAAGGATAAATCTTTTACTGCGGTATAATCCCCAAAACTTTTTTTCAAATTTTTAACCGTTAGCATTTTTTCACTCCTCGTTTTTTTGGTCTAAATAAAGCCAGCTACGGGCAGAATTTATAATAATAAAGCCAGTGATCCCCCAAGAATTGCACCTAAGATCATTAGCACCACTGTATCTCGCACAATATTTTGCTTTTTGGCAAATTTTTCTGGTTTATTGTAGTATTTGGTTCTTTTTTGATAGAGCAGTTTTATCGTTCCCATACTCATCAATAAAACTACTGGAAAAGCGATCGCCACAAGCGTGACGGCAAAATATATTATCGGCCAATTATCAAAGCTGCCCCCAAAGAAAAAGTTGCCTGCTAAGTAAAAAAGAACGCCCAAAAGTGTGACCCACAACGATTGCAAAAATTGCTGACGCCATTCTTGTCTGATACGAGTTTGATAACTTTTTTCATCGGTAAAAATAGCAGCAGGACAATTACTGACAAAATAACAGTAACGTTTCATAAAAGTTGTGACGTGTTGCCAACCACTATGTTCGTATAAGGCAATATATTCTGCGTAATCTTCTTTTGACCCCGTAAAATAATCCACACTATAGGTAAGGTTTTGTGGCATCCTTTTTTGAAAAACCAGTATGCCCAAGCTATTCATTTTGACAAAATGCCAGCCTTCTTCAGCTTGTTTATTCAAACGTAACATCTCTTTTTCAGGATAAAAAGCTACCCCAAGACTTACTAAATACTTTTTGTCCCCAATTTTCATTTTTTACCTCCCAACTTGTCAAACCGATTGTAAAAATCGGCGCTATAGCACCTTTAAGCTGAATTTATTTAGCTTAGTTCCCGATTTTTTGCCAATAACGCTGCCCCTGCTTCATAAAAAAGACGCCGGCGTTCAATATCTTGTTCCAAAGCTTTTCGACCTTTTGTAGTAATCTGATAAACTTTCTTACGATCAGAATTTTCTTGTAACGTGATGTAATCGGCTTTTTGTAGTTTTTTCAAATTCGTATACATGCTGGCTGGACCAATTTCCATGTAGCCATTAGTTATTTCACTGATTTCTTTCATAATGGCATAGCCATGTTGGGGTTTTAGCAATACGAGCAAAATCGCGTAAACACTATCTGACAAGGCCTCATCCATTCCTGCTCCTCCTCTATATCACAAATTGATATATCGCTTAGTGATATAGTACGCTAGTCAAGAACCGCTGTCAATTATAAAAAAATTGTATCCTTTCTTTCATTTTTATCCTAAATCTTAACTCGTGTTTTTCTGAAGCTTGAGTAGGCCTAACTTTCTAGCTAGAATTTGTGCTGCCTTGTCATCCCTTATCTTAGCGACTTCTTGTATTTGCTGACAGGCAATGTATAAAAGAAGAAATTGACGTTGATAACTGCGGTATGCGTGCAACAAAAAAAGCCACTTTTCATTTTTAAAGAATAAACGTAATTTGTAAAAGTAATAAGCCAGATAATGATTCCACGTCTTTTTTTCATAAATAGCATCAACTTCTTTTTGATAAAGGGTAACATCCAGTGGTGCAATCTTCACAAATAATTTATGGCAAACTTCAATAAAATGCAGATGCCCTAAAAAAACTTTGACATCGCCTTCTTCTTTTAGAAAAGCTTTTAAGCGTCGCGCTATTGTCGTAGGTTTAAAGTAACCCAATTGGTTAGGACTCACGATTAGATACATTTTTTTACCTCCTTTATTTAACAACGAAAAAAAAACGGTACATGTCAAAAAAAGCAGTACACGCTAAAAAAATCACCGTTTTAAAAGCTTTTATGAAAATTGCGGCTAAATTAACGTAAGTACTTTTTTGTCTTTAAGCTGAATTATGCTTGTGAAAATTTATCCGTCCTTTTGAGTTAAATAATTAAAAAAATTCGGCATAAAAGTCTCCCCACGACTCTTACCCCGAATTTTTTTATTTTTGTTTTATCTCTATCAAATTGCTTCTTCAACTAATTGTTGCCGTTTTTTGTGATTTCCTTTTTTATGGGCATCCCATTTTTCAACTTTTAAAGGTTGATTAAATTCTGCCAATTCTTGCTGTAATTGACGCAATTGATTCATCTTGCCAATTACTTGTTCAATTTGCTCTGGTAGACCATGGCTCCGTGTGGCAAAAGCTGTTAATTTTTCATCAACAAAATCAACAAACTCGTTTTGATCTGTTTGCTGATTAGCAACTTGTTGTGCAATTTGGATCTGCCAATCACTTAGCTGGCTTAATTCATTTTTCACTAATTCTTCAACACGCTTTACTTCATGCAACATTAATTCAGTATGCTCTTGCAGCTCAAGTTTAAAATGATCGTATAACTCACCACGCGCCTCTTTTTCCCCTGCCAGTAAGCGGCGACTGTCATCAATCGTTTCAATACTCAGCTGATTCATCGAATGATAATGTTGTGCCAATTGTTTTTCTTGTTTATCGGCAAATTCTTCTTGTTCACGTTGCAATTTCGTAATGCGTTTTCTTTGCCCCAGTGTAATCCACAAAACCATAACTAAAACGATAATCCCCAAGCTGGCTATAAATAAAACCACTGTTTGTCCCTCAATTCCCATAATAACCTCCAATATTATTCAAAATATTCACAAAATATAAAATATTATAACTAATGTATTTTAATTTTACCAGTTAATTGTGCATTTTCTCACGAAGTTATTGAAAAAAAAGTTACTTTTTCAGATTAACCAGCTAATATAGCCGCTTTTTGTGTGTGACAGTAAAATGCTACTGCATCTCTAGGCAACAAAAAAATCACCCCTACAAGCAAAACATTAAAAATTTGCTTACTTGTAGGGAGTGATCTCCACTTTTACTTGATTATTCTTTTGGCTTTGTCTCAGCAGCTAAAGCACTTTGAATGGTTTTGGCTACAGCTTCGGGAATACCAATTGCGCGAATTTCATCAATAGAAGCATTTTGAATATTTTTTAGAGATTTGAACTCTTTTAACAATGCTTTTTTGCGCTTTGGTCCCAAGCCAGCAATATCATCTAACTTAGAAGCAAAACTCGTTTTACTTCTAAGTTGGCGGTGAAAAGTAATGGCAAAGCGATGAACTTCGTCTTGTATGCGTTGGAGCAAGAAAAACTCAGGTGAATTGCGAGCTAACGGTACCACTTCTAAGTCCTGACCAAAGAGCATCTCGCTGGTTTTATGTTTGTCATTTTTGGCAAGACCGGCAATCGGAATATCTAAACCTAATTGATTATCCAAAACTTCCCGGGCAGCATCCACTTGCCCTTTACCACCATCAATAATGATTAAATCAGGAAAAGGCAAATTCTCTTTTAAGACACGCGCATAGCGGCGATAAATGACTTCCCGCATGGAAGCATAATCATCTGGACCGGTTACAGTTTTAATCTTGTATTTACGGTATTCATTTTTGGCTGGTTTACCGTCAATGAAAACCACCATGGCAGATACTGGGTTAGTCCCCATAATATTGGAGTTATCAAAAGCTTCAATCCGCACTGGCGTTGGAATTTGCATCGCATTGCCTAAACTTTCGATTGCACCGATTGTCCGCTCTTCTTTACGCTCAATTAAATCAAATTTTTCTTTTAAAGCAACCCCAGCGTTTTTATTTGCCAATGCTACTAGTTTCTTTTTCTCTCCCCGTTTAGGTTGTAAAACTTTCGTCTGTAACAATGCTTCAACCGACGCTAAATCTATATCATCAGGGATTAAAACTTCTTTTGGAATAAAGTGTTCATTTTCTTGATAGAATTGCCCGACATACGTTAAAAAGTCGTCTTGTGCATCATTGTAGAAAGGAAAAATTGAAACATCTCGTTCGATTAGTTTTCCCTGACGGACAAAAAAGACCTGAACACACATCCAGCCTTTATCAATCGCATAACCAAAAACATCACGATCCATAAAATCAGTTTGCGTCATTTTTTGTTTCGTCATCACGGTATCAATGGCTTTAATTTGATCTCGTAATTCTGCGGCCTTTTCAAATTCTAAATTTGCTGCGGCCTCTTCCATTTCCGTTGCGATATTAGCGCGAATTTCTGTATGGCCTCCACTTAAAAAGCGTTTAATTTCGGCTACCATTTCTTCATAAACTTTTGTCGGTACATCAAAAACGCAAGGAGCTAAGCATTGTCCCATGTGATAATACAGACACACTTCTTTTGGTAAAACTTTACATTTACGTAATGGAAAAAGTCGGTCTAAAAGTTTTTTGGTTTCATTTGCCGCACCAACATCAGGATACGGGCCAAAATACAAAGCTTTATCCTTTAAGACTTTCCGGGTAATGAGTAACCGCGGGTAAGCTTCATTGGTAATTTTGATAAAGGGATACGTTTTATCATCTTTTAGCATGATATTATATTTGGGATCATTTTTTTTAATTAAATTAATCTCCAACAACAATGCTTCAATATTGGATTCGGTGACGATATATTCAAAATCTTCAATTTCAGATACAAGCCGTTCTGTCTTTGTATCATGACTGCCGGTAAAATAAGAGCGGACACGATTTTTTAAAATTTTGGCTTTTCCGACATAAATAATCGTACCATTTTTATCTTTCATCAGATAACAGCCAGGCTGATCGGGTAAGAGTGCTAATTTATTTTTAATCCGTTCATTCACGCGTAATTTCACCCACTTCATTTTTATCAACTTTCTTAAAATACCTACCAATTATAACATGGGCGTCAACGAAAATAAAAATTGGCGCATCTGCCACAGCCCAATAAAAACACCACAATCCTTTTTTTAAATTCTAGTAAAGCTAACTTTATTTTTAGAACCATGCTAAACAAGAATTGCTCATATAAATTGTTCACCTGCAAAAAATAAAAAAGATTTAGGAAAAGACACGATGCCTCTGCCTAAATCTTTTTTCTAATAATAAATTTTAACCGGCGTATTTCCCGGCATATTGTAATAAAACCACTTGGCATCTGCCACAGACATCCGAATACAGCCATGGGAAGCTCTGCGCCCCAATTTCATTCCTTCAATATGATTAAAGGCACTGGTAGTACCAGGATAGGCAATCGGAACCGTATGGAACAAGTAGACGCCGTGTTGATGGTAAGAGCGGTAAAAGGCACCACCCGACCCTGCATACCAAAAAGATGAGCCCCGTTCGGCTTGAATTTTAAAATTACCATATGGTGTACTTAAATTATTCGGCCATAACCCTAAGCCTGTTGAACAAAGCATGGTATAGATCGTCTTAGAACCCGAACGAATATATACGCGCTGTTTTTTTACCGAAACTTGAATATTTAAGTTTTTGACCTTTAAAGAAGGATACTTGCCGCCGGTGGTATACATGTAATAGCGATTATGAACATTGGTCGTCTCACTTGCTTTTAGCCACCCCAAAGCCCCCCCAGGAAGTGTCACATAATAGTATGTCCCGCCACTTGTTTTCGCTTCTTTTATCGCCTGCACCATATAGCCTTTATACGTTTTCTTTGCTGATTTTTTACTGCTATTAGGATCAGCTTGACTATAAAAATTCCCCGAATTAGCGTTCATGCGCACGTAGCGGTTAATATTTTTAGTACTATAAATCGTATGGGGATTACCGGTAAAGCCCGCATTTAAATAACCAATCCACGTGTTCCCATTGTAAATAGAGTAATACCAGGCCCCGTTAAAATGACGATACTTGCATTTTACAGTATAAACTTTACCGTAATATTTAGCGGCACTGTCTTTTTTCTGCCAATTAAAGTTACGCCAAAAAGTTGCAGTTTTAGAAGTAATTTTTACTTTACGATTTTCTTTTTGGGCAATCCCCCCTGCATTATTGGCTTGTTTTGCCGCATTGGCATTCAAATAGCCCGCCCATTTATCCTTATTGTCACTTAAGCTGTAATACGTTGCCCCATTGTAATGACGATACATTCCTTTGGCAAGATACGTTTTTGTTAGCATAGTAGCTGTAGTACTTCTTTTTTTCCAGCCAAAACTACTCCACGTCGTGTAATTTTTATTGGTGATCGTCACATAGCGATTCAAGCTTTGGTACACACCTTGACTACCAGCTGCTAATTTAATATCTTTTGCTTCTATATACCCTACCCAGCTATCTTTGTTGTTCTTATTTTCATAAACTGTATAGTAGGTTTTGCCATTAAAATGCTGATAATAACCTTTAATTTTGACCGTTTTACCATAATAGGAGGTTGTATTGCCGCGAACACTATTAAAGTAAAAATTGTTCCAGCGTATTTTACCTTTTTGCATAAAGGTGCCATAACTGCTTTTGGCATAATATTTTCCTCCAGGGCTAGTATTTAGATCTAGCCCACTGCCTTTTGCAACAAAGCCTAAAAATTGATTTTGATTGTTGTATAAAGCGTAGTACTCTTTTTTGTTAACGGTGTAAATCTCGCGATATTGTAATGTTTTACCATTAAAATTTTGATTTTTAGCTGCGGTGAAGACGTCTGATTGAACGCTTAAATTTTTAGTAGTTACAGCAACATAGCCTGTTTTTGTCACATAGCTACCATTGTGCAGCGACAACGCAGTTTCAGGCACCCAACCAAGTTCAGAATTATTCCCATCTGCTTGGACAATTTGGATCATTTCCCGATTTTCACTGGTTTTTGCGCGATTTGTTACTCGGTATACATTCCCCTGATAAGCAGCCAAGCTTTCCTTTTTTACAAACTGGTTTTGAGAATCTAATTGATAGAAAAATTCATCTCCTGCTTTAATTTTGGCATATGTTTTTAAACTTTCTTTCTTGCCTACCAAAGTTTCAAGCACGTCAGCCTGTTTGATTTGAAGCGTATCTGCTGTCGTGGTAGTTTCTGTTCTATTTTCAAAAGTTTCGGTGGTTTTGCTCTGTGTTGCTTGTGTTGTTGAAGTTTGCGTTGTTTGCGTTGTTTGTGTTGCGCTGGAAGTTGTCGCATTCGTCGCTGTTGTTGATTGACTTAACTCACTTTCCCCATTAGCAGAACTCGTATCTGCTTGTGTCTGTGTAGCAGCTGAACTTGACTCACTCGTTTGCGGTGTAGCTGTCTGCCCCCAAGCATTCAGCGGCAATGAAGTCGTTAAAATGCTTGCAACCAACAATACTTTAACCCATTTGTTTTTTTTCATTGTCTACTCCTTTATATTTAATTTTCTTTTTATCTTTACAAATCAATTATAACCGCCAGTTAAGGAAAACAGAAGTGAGAACCTGTCAGAAAAATAAATTTCTACTATTTTTTTAGCCAAAAGAAGATGTCATAAAGCTGCTAAATTTTTCTTTTTACAAATAAAGAACATTTTCTAACTAATCGCATCTGACCATAAATCAGATGATCCTAAAAATATGAGAAAGCATTTTTCAATCCTTCAATTTATGACTGTAAGACCTTTTGTTACATACGTAAAACTGCTGTAAATAACCACTAATGCTTTTTTGTACTTGCTTTACTTTTTTCAATAGACTTCTAAGAGACAGTCTTTTAGCTCCAACTGTTGCACACTTTGCAGGGATTTTTATTATTTTGATGCGACTATGATTTACACAAAGAGGAGGTGTGACAAAAATCTTGTCACACCTCCTTTTGTGTAAATGATGTTTTAGCGTAGCCTCATTTAGAATTTATCTCTTTATTTAGTTACCAAATCAAGTGGTGAGTCGATTTTTTCATCCACTTTTTTACCAGCAAAGTGATCATATGCAGCTTGCAAGGCTAATTTTCCCATCTCTTCTGGTTTTTGAGCAATTGTGGCACTCATTTTACCATCTTTAATCGCTTTTAAGCCGTCTTCTGTTCCATCAAAGCCAACAATGATAAAGTCTTTTCCCTTACTACTTGCTGCTTCTGAAGCACCTAATGCCATTTCGTCATTTTGTGCAAAGACACCTTGCAAGTCAGAGTGGGCTTGTAAAATGTTTTCCATCACTGTCAATCCTTTAGCACGGTCAAAGTTAGCAGATTGTTTGTCAGCTACATTTAATTTCCCTTTAGCGTAATCATCAAAACCTTTACCCCGTTCCCGTGTGGCAGAAGCCCCTGGTACGCCTTCTAGTTCTGCTACTTTTGCATTTTCACCTAATTTTTCAATGATAAATTGGGCTGCCATTTTACCGCCTTCTTCGTTATTTGAAGCAACAGTCGTTAATAATTTACCCCCATCACTGCTACGGTCAATCGCAATTACAGGAATGTTGGCACTATTAGCAGATTCCACAGCTGGCACAATTGCTGAAGAGTCGACCGGATTAACTAAAATAACATCAACTTTTTGTTGAATTAAATCATCAATATCGTTACTTTGTTTTGCTGTATCGTCTTGGGCATCGACTACTTTAATTGTGGTTTTATTTTCATCAGCCAATTTTTGAACTCCGTCACGTAATGAGACAAAGAAGGGATTATTTAACGTGGAAACAGAAACTCCGACAGTTAATTCAGCCGGTTTTTTGTCATCTGTTTTACCTTCAGAACTACTTGAGCCGCCCTCTAGACCAGTTGCGCCACATCCTGCCAACATTAGTACACTTGCTGCGAATACGAAAAATTTTTTCATCATTTCTTCCTCCTCATATGAGTGAATTTCTTTTAAAGGATTAAGCTTTTTGCTCACTCCTAAAAACCATTTTTTCCATTGTGTGTTGCTTTTTTAAGGGCTTACATTTTTAGTTATCTGGGTTTATTTCTTTTTACGATCAAGTAAAACCGCAATCACAATTACGATCCCTTTGACAATCTGTTGATAAAAACTAGAAACACCTAATAGGTTCAACCCGTTGTTCAAAGTACCGATAATCAAAGCCCCGACTAAAGTACCAAAAATACGTCCTTTCCCCCCTGAAAGACTAGTTCCGCCTAAAACTACAGACGCAATTGCATCCATTTCATATGACTGACCAGCTGTCGGTTGGGCAGAATTTAAACGTGAGGTGATAATCATCCCACTAATTGAAGCCATTAAACCGGATAGCGAATAAATCAAAATTTTGATTTTATCGATTTTGACCCCCGCAACAAAAGCCGCTTTTTCATTGCCACCGATAGCATAAGTCTTACGACCAAAAGCCGTTTTGTGCAAAAGAACAAAAAGAACAATAAACATAATAAACAGTAAAACTACTGGAAAAGGAATGCCAAATAAATAGCCCCGACCTAAAAAGCTAAAGAAAAAGCTATCCCCTAAACCGGTAATAGGATTCCCTTTTGTATAAACAAGTGTTGCACCGCGATAAATCGTCATTGTTGCCAAGGTAGCAATAAAAGGTGCCATACTTCCCTTTGAAATTAATAACCCATTAATAGCTCCTAAAATCGCTCCGGTTAAAAGCCCAAGTAAAACGGCTAAAGGTGCACTCATACCATTGGCGATAAAACCGGCTGTTAATGCACTGGATAAAGCGAGTGTTGAGCCCACTGACAAATCAATTCCACCAGTCAAAATGACAAATGTCATTCCAAAAGCAATAAAACCATTGGCAGCAACCTGCCGCAATAAGTTCAACAGATTGTTGGGATTTAAGAATTCACGATTCATAACAGAAACGACAATGACCAAGACAATAAGCGCAAGTAATGGTCCTAATTTTGCAATAATACCTGCTGCATCAAAATTACTTTTTTTAGCGACGTTCTTTTTATTCTCCATTTTTATTTTCCTCCTGTTGCATAAGTCATAATTTTTTCCTGGTCAAAATCTACTTTTTGCAATTCACCATTAATCCTGCCCTCGTGAACGACCAAGATTCTGTCGCTTATTCCCATTACTTCTGGCAAGTCACTGGAAACGACGATAATTGCTACCCCGCGATCTGCTAATTCATTGATCAATTGGTAAATTTCACGTTTAGCACCCACGTCTACTCCACGGGTCGGTTCATCTAAAATCAATACTTTTGGTCCAGCACCGATCCATTTGGCTAAAACAACTTTTTGTTGATTTCCCCCAGACAGATCACCAACGATATCATCCTCAGATTGCACCTTGATTAGAAGTCGTTTAATTAATAGTTCGGCAAATTCTGCTTCTGTTTTTTTATCTATCAAGCCATTTTTTACAAAGCCGTCAATGGAAGGCAGACTAATATTATCTAACACAGAGAAGTCCAAGACTAAGCCTTCTGATTTTCTATCCTCTGTTAAAAAGCCAATACCATTTTGAATAGATTTAGCCGGGGACTCGATTTTTTTTGACTCACCTTCAATCGTGATAGTTCCTTCTTCCAAAGGATCTAAACCGAAAATTCCCCGCATAATTTCTGTACGACCAGCCCCCATTAAACCTGAGAAACCTACAATTTCACCACTTCTAACGTTAAAGGAAACATCTTTGAAAACCCCATTTGCACCGGTTAAGTGCGCTGCTGTAAAGACGACTTCTCCGATGATAGCCGTTTTTTGAGGATAATAATCTGAAATTTCGCGTCCCACCATTTTGCGAACTACTTCATTGACGTCTGTCTCACTGGTTTTTGTCGTATCAATGGAAAGACCATCTCGCATCACGGTGATTTCATCACTGATTTGGAAAATCTCTTCCATTCGGTGGGAAATATAAACGATTGCGACATCTTGTGCTTTTAATTGGTAAATAATTTTGAATAAGGCTTTGATTTCCATATCAGAAAGGGCGGCGGTAGGTTCATCCATAATCAAAATTTTTGCATCGGTCATTAAAGATTTGGTGATTTCAATCATTTGCTGTTGCCCGACTGATAGCTCATCTAATTCTTTATCTAAATCAAGTGAAATTCCCAACTGAGCAAAATGGTGCAAGGCGATTTCTCGCATTTTCTTTGTATCCAATAAACCAAAGGGAGTCTTTAGTTCGTTGTTCAAAAATAGGTTTTCCAATACGGTCATTTGTGGCCAAGAATTCATTTCTTGATGAATAAAACTAATCCCAAACTCTTCCGCTTCTTTAGGACTTGAAAATGTCTTTTCTTGTCCATCAATTAAAATCGTTCCAGAATCTTTTTTATGCAAACCGGTCAAGATATTCATTAGCGTTGATTTTCCTGCACCATTTTCACCCATCAAGGCGTGAATTTCACCGCTTTTTATTTCAATACTGACATCCCGTAAAACCTGATTTGTGCCAAAAGACTTTGAAATGTTTTTCATTTCAACGTACATGTTATTCCCTCCTTAAAAGATGACAGCAGACTGTAAAATAATGTTGGAATAAGGCGTTACTTCACCAGTACGAATAACGGCTTTACTATTTTGCGTTTGCTTTTTAAATTCTGTGTGAGAAACATAGACAATTTCCACCCCTTTAGGCAGCGCTTTCAAAACTGCTTGTAATTGTTGGGCATTTTGCGTTTTAATTTCCTCTGCTAAAACGACCTTTTCAATTGCCATATCTGAAAGCACCGCCAACAATACATCGTTAAAACTCGGTAGCCCAAACTTTAAAGCTAAGTCAATTTTTGCTACACCATGGGGTACCGGCAGTCCGGCATCCCCAATAGTAATTTGATCTGTGTGACCTAAATCAGCTAAAACTTTTGTAATCTCGCTATTTAAAATGCCATTTTTTTTCATATTGAGGTTGCTCCTTCATCTTTTCTAGTGTCGGCATACCGCCCTGGGCACCAAAGCCTTGGACAGAAATTGCAGCAGCCAAATTGGCAAAACGCAAAGCTTCTGACATCTTCAAGCCATATAGTAAAGCAGTTGCCATCGCAGCGTTAAACGTATCTCCTGCCCCTGTTGTATCAACAGGTTGCACTTCAAAAGCCGGTACAATTTCTTCTTTTTTACCATCGTGATAAATTGCCCCCATTGCCCCGAGGGTAATCACTAACTTATTGGGATATTTTGCTAATACCTGTGAGCGACTTTGATCAGGAAAAATAATTGCCGATTCGTGTTCATTAGGAGTTAAATAAGTTATCTTTTCAAGATAGTCTTTTGCAAGGGGGCGGGCTGGTGCAGGATTTAACAAAGTTTTAATGCCATGTTCCCAACAAAAATCAATAATTGCTTCATTTGTTGCTTGGGGAATTTCATTTTGTAAGATAACTAAGTCACTATTTAACAACTGCGATGCGAATCTCTCAATATTACTAGGCATTACCTCGTTGTTAGCAGCAGGAATGACAATAATGCTATTATCATGATCGTATAATACGATATGGGCAGAACCGCTTTCAGCATGTGTAACCCGTTCCACACAACTTACATCAACCCCATTTTCTACTAAATTGTTTAAAATTGCTGTACCAAAATCATCACTGCCAACTGCACCAACCATCGCCACTTCCACACCTAAACGACTGGCAGCTACTGCTTGATTGGCACCTTTACCGCCAAATGCAGTCGCAAATTTTTCACCAAAAACAGTCTCGCCTTGATCAGGCTTAATGTTTGTAGTAACCACAAAATCTGTCGACATACTTCCTACAACCGTAATTTTCATTGTGCTTCCTTCTTTCGTAAAGTATCCCGTTTGACTAAACGAGTTGGTAAGACTAATTTTTTTTGCATCACTTTTTGTCCGTTCATTAACTGATACAACATCTCAGCACCTTTATATCCCATTTCATAAGCCGGCTGATGAATCGTCGTTAGCGGCGGTACCACCAAATTACTAATTGGAATATCATCGTAGCCGATTACTTGTAGGGCATCGGGCACTTTGATATTCCGGCGGTAAGCCTCTTGAATAAGCGCAATCGCATGAATATCACTAGGAGCAATCACAGTATCAACTTGAGGAAATTGTTCAAACACCGCTTGTGCTGTAATAATTGCATCTTCCAATAAAAAAGAAGCAGAGTTCACGATATAATAATTACTCTTTTGTTGATTTAAAACACTCAAAACTCCTTGTAGTCGTTCTTGGGAGCGATCAATTTCTTTAGGACCAGAGATGACGATAATTTCTTTTGTCTTTCTTTTTAAAACCGTTGTAGCTGCTAAAGCACCGCCAGCCACGTCATCGGCGTGAATGGAATACTCTGAATCCTTGCCTACACGGTCTAAAAACACTAGGGGATGAACACTGTCATAAAAAGCATAGTCGTTATCTACAGCAGATAATACACCAGCCACGTTATTTTGATTAAAGGCGTGTAAATAATCATTAGCGCGTTCAGGATTTTCTTGGACATTGCCTAAAATAACTTGATAACCTTTTGCCTGCAAAAAATCTTCGACACCTTTTGCCAATAATGGGAAAAAAGGATTAGAAATATCCGGTAATAATAATCCCACCAATTTTGATTTTTTTTGATAGAGAGAGCGTGCCACTTCATTGGGACGAAAATCCAAATCTTTTATGGCATTATCAATTTTTTTACGAGACTCTTCACTAACATAACCACTCCCGTTGATTGCTCTTGAAACTGTTGCGACGGATAATCCTGCTAATTTTGCGACATCACGAATCGTTGCCATTTGTTCACCATCTCCCTTATGTAACCGTTTACACACATAATATAAACGATTTGTATTAAAAATGCAACCAGTTAATCTAATTTTTTTATGGATAAGTGAAAAATAGTTAATTGACACCATTATCTGCCAGAAAAAGAACTTCATTACACTTTAAATTTTACGGCCAGCTATCTGATTGGTGCAAATTTATTTTTCTACTTCCCGACCAACTAAAAAAGGCTTCGCAAACTCGCTCAGCTTTTTTGCAATAAGACTAAAATTTTGTTCAGTCGCTCCTCAGACTTAACAAAATTTTCGCTTATTGCCGATAAAGCTAGTTTGTGAAGCCAGACATCGCTAGTGCTTTTAATTTAACGTTTTTAGATGTGAAAATTTTATACTCCCTTAAGAATGAAAAAAAGATTGGGATTAAAGCCAAGCTGGCTTTTGTCCCAATCTTAAATAATAAAACTGAATTTTACAAATGTGATGCGATTAATTGTTCTAATTGGTCTTTTGTATGCACACCAATTACTTTATCCACAACTTCGCCGTCTTTTTTTAGTAACAAAGTTGGAATACTCATTACGCCAAATTGCGCTGGTGTTTCAGGATTTTCATCCACGTCCATTTTAACGATTTTTAACTCGTCTTCATCATGGCTAGCTGCTAATTGATCTAAAATTGGCGCTTGCATGCGACAAGGACCACACCAAGTTGCCCAAAAGTCGATTAAAACTAAACCTTCATCTGTTTCACTTGCAAATGTTGCATCTGTAATTGCTTTTGACATATTATTCCCTCCGATTTTGCGTTGCGCATTTTCTCAACTGGATTTCCCCAAAGGATAACCTTAAATAAGATGTATTATCTCTCTAAAAAAGAGTATAGCACTGAAAAGTTAGGGATGATAATTTTTTGCTTACAATTGGTAAGTGTAAACAACAGCTTTTGAAAAAGTGCGCTACACTGCATTCTTTCACATTTTTTTGAATTGGATTAATTTAAAAGTTATTTAAACTTTACTACGGTCGCACCATTTCCACCTTGATTTGGCGGTGCAAATTCAAAGCTTTTGACACTGCGATGATTTTTCAAATAATCTGTGATACCTTGCCGCAATGCGCCTGTACCTTTACCATGAACAATGGTTACTTGCGGATAGCCCGCTAAAATAGCCGCATCTAAATACTGATCCACTTCATTTAATGCTTCTTCATACCGCTTACCTCTTAAATCAAGTTGGGTTGCGACATGACTACTGTTATCAGAACGGACAGTGCTAACAACACGTTGCACCGGCTCTTTTACAGGTGCGACACTTTGCAGTTCACTTTCAGGTAAGGTCATCTTCAAAATTCCCAACTGAACTTGCCAATTGCGATCGCTCATTTTTTTAATCAAGATTCCCCTTTGACCATATGAAGCAACCAGCACCTCGTCGCCAGCTTTTAATTTTTTAGCTTGTTTGGCTTTTTGTAAGACTTTATTTTTCTTCAAATGATTATCTTCTGTTTGATGCAAATTATCTAGTTTACTGCGGGCATCAATTAACTCATGTTCTTTAACTGCCCCTTGACCTGCAGCCAATTGTTTTTTACGCAAATCAGAAATAATCACTTCTGCTTCTTCTTTAGCCTCATCAACGATTTCGTTGGCTTGTTTTTTTGCTTTGGCTAATTCTTTTTCCCGCTCTTCAAAGAAATAACTATAGGCCTCTTTTAATTCTTGTTGTAATTTAGCAGCTTCATCCACGTAATGCCGTACTTCTAGATATTCTGTTTCTGTCATTTTACGACGATTTTCTAAATCGGCAATCATTTCATTTAAATCTTGACTTTCCCCATCCATAATTTGTTTAGCTGCCGCAATAACTTGCGCATCTAGACCAAGGCGTTTTGAAATTTCAAAAGCATTACTACGCCCGGGCACGCCAATTAACAAACGATAGGTGGGACTCAATGTATCAACATCAAATTCCATACTCGCATTAATCGTATTGCTCCGATTGTAGCCATAAACTTTTAATTCTGGATAATGGGTAGTCGCCATGACATAAGCAGATTTTGCGCCTAATGCATCTAGAATGGCGATGGCTAGCGCAGCTCCTTCTTGCGGATCTGTCCCTGCTCCTAATTCATCAAATAAAACTAAACTGTCTTTGTCTACTTTGGCTAAAATTGAAACGATATTGGTCATGTGAGAAGAAAAAGTAGACAGACTTTGCTCAATGGATTGTTCATCACCAATATCTGCAAATATCTCATGGAAAATTCCCATTTGACTATCTTCTGCAACGGGAATTGGTAACCCCGACTGCCCCATTAATTGCAACAACCCTAACGTTTTTAAGGTAATTGTTTTCCCACCAGTATTCGGACCCGTGATCACAACGGCTTGGAAGTCTTTACCGATCATAATATCGTTGGCAACGACAATATCTTGATTGATTAACGGGTGACGCGCTTGTTTGAAAAAGACATGATTTTCTGAACTAATGGTTGGCACGACTGCTTTTAACTCTTTTGCAAATCGCGCTTTCGCATTCATTAAGTCAAATTTGCCTAGGACAAAAGCATTGTGAAGAATCTCTTTTTGATAAGGAACCAACTCAGCTGAAAGTTCAGCTAAAATACGTTCAATCTCTTGTCGTTCATTGATTTGGTGTTGCCGTAAACGGTTGTTTGATTCAACGATTTGTTTTGGCTCAATAAAAAGCGTTTGACCAGAAGAACTTTGGTCGTGAACAACACCGCCAAAAACACCGCGGTATTCTTGTTTAACGGGAATTACATAACGATCATTTCGCATCGTAATAATCGTGTCACTTAAATAGCGGGCATTATTTCCACGTAAAATCCCATCCAACTGTTCTCGAATCGTTCGTTCACTTCGCCGAATGTTATTGCGGATAATTTTTAATTCTGGTGAAGCTTCATCGGTGACATAGCCATCTTCGTCAATTGCACTTTGCAAGCGTCGTGTTAGTTCTGGCATCGTTTCTAATTGGTCATTCCAATCATAAAGACGCAAAAACTCAATTTCACTATCGGCTAAATCGACGATAAATTTTTTGACCTGTCCGGTTGTGGATAAAACCCGCGCAATTTGCGCTAATTCACTACCATTTAAGTCTGCTCCAATTTCAATTCGCTTCATTTGCGGCCGAATATTTTCAATCTTAGGAATGGGTATTCCACCGCGTAAACGCTGGACTTTTAATCCATCTGCCGTTTCATTTAACCAACTATTGATAACCGTTTCATCAGTACTTGGGATTAAATTTCCTAACTCTTCTTCCCCTTGTGCTGTTTGGAGGTATTGTGCCACCATTTGTTTCACAGAAGAAAACTCTAAGGTTTCATAGATACGTTTGTTCATTTCTTTCACCTACCTGTTAAAATGTGAAAAAAACAGGCCAGTTCAGCTGCTGCCAAACACTGCCCTGTTTTTTAAGCAAGAATACTTGTCACCCACAGATTTTTAAAAAGCCAAGACAAGATAACGGAATGTTCCACAATCATGCGGGCGGAAAAGTGATCTCGAAATATATTTTGAATTGTTGCTAAAGGAATCATCGCTAACACAAAAAGTACAAAGAAAATCACAACATAAGCTGTTAGGACATTCAACAAGCCGCCTAATACCCAATCGTAATTTTCTAATAGACGCTTAAAACGCAAATTGTTTAAAAAGACGGCAATTAAACTTGTAACTAGCCAACCAATAAACATAACTACCAAAAATGCAACTGCTGCATAATACGCCTTATCCAAATCCAAAGACTGCGTTTGGCTATAAAAAACCATTTTGGAATCTGGGGTAACAGAAGGATATGGAATGTATAGTTCCAATTTTTTTGCTAGGCCTTGGTAACTAAAACACGCCACAGCAAAAGATAAAAAATATCCTAGCGTGTATACTAATTGTAATGGCGTTCCACGGCGACCTCCAATATAAAACGCAATCACAAGTATCAGGATAATCAATAATCCAACCATCTGTTAGTCCTTTCTGTCTAGTGACGTCTTTTGTTTAATTTGTTCTTTTCTAGCTTCGTTTAAAATTTGTTGGGCGTGAACATGGTTTTTGATTTTAACATCTGTTTGCCCTTGTTCCGCCAAATATTTTCGCGCTTCGCTTTCAATTGCTTCAATTCGTTTGACGCGATTTTCCAATTCGACAATTCGAACTGTCTTCTCCCGTAGTTCTTGCACCTCTTTTTGTAGCCGCAATACTTCTGCTTGTTTGTCTACTTGGTCTGAGACTGCATTGACTGCTAATAAAATCGCAGCTTGTTCATCATTAATCTGGGGTGAAATCATCTTTATCTCACTTAGCTGTTCGTTCACAAGCTTTGTGACCAGATTCATATGCTGTGAACTCTTATTTCCAATAATCGTATAACTACGATTAGCGATCACAGCTTTATAGCGTTTGCGTTCCGCTACCATGCTCTGTCTTCCCTTCTTCATAACTTTCAGAAAACCAACTGCATTATTATAGCACTTTTACCACTAAAAGTTTTAGCGGCAAACTCCTGTATATTATAGGGTAAAAACGGTAAAATTTCCACGATTAGTTAAAATTCTCCTGTTTACCCTCTGCTTTTTTATATCTATGTTAAAATCTAATAGCAAATACAACATAAAAAAGGACGTTTTGATGAATACAATTATTTTAAAATTAAGTAAAATTCAACTTGATCAGTTAAAAGCGCATTATGCGCCCTTTACTGTTCCCACTAAAACTCCCTATACCTTATTTGTTGCCAAAAAAAGTGGTGTCACAATCACCGGCTATACTTCTGGTAAAGTAATGTTTCAAGGTACTAACGCTCAAAGTGAGGCTAGTAAATGGGATAACAAAAATGCGACAGTCGCAAGTAATACAAGTAAAAAAAATACCAGCACCTCTAATGGAAAAAATAATTTACCTACTGGTGGACTGCCAAAAGATTTTGCCAAAAAAAGTATCATCGGTAGTGATGAAGTAGGCAATGGCAGTTATTTTGGTCCTTTAGTAGTCTGTGCCGTTTATGCAGCAAGTGAAAATCTAGCATACTTAAAAGAAATTGGCGTCAAAGACTCCAAAATGTTAACCGATAAAGAAATTCGGCAACTAGCGCCTAAAATTGAAGCAGTCGTTCCTTTTCAAAAATTAATTGTCACACCAAAAAAGTATAACGAAATCCAACCAAAGTATAACGCTGTACGCATGAAAGTCGCGTTACACAATCAAGCAATTTACTTACTCCAGCAAAAAATTGCGCCTGTTAAAGAAGAAGGAATCTTAATTGATCAATTCACCTCAGAAGCAAATTATCGCAAATATTTGCAGCAGGAAAAAAATCAAGTTACTAAAAATCTCTATTTTGTAACAAAAGGGGAACAATATCATCTGGCTGTCGCCGCTGCTTCTATTTTATGCCGGGCTAGTTTTTTAGCAGAGCTAGATGCGGCTTCAATGAAATTAGGTTTTGTTGTACCCTCAGGGGCTGGTAGTAAGTCTGATCAAGTGGCAGCAAAAATATTACAGCAAGGCGGCATCACGCTGTTAGCACAATACGCTAAACTACATTTTGCCAATACGCAAAAAGCGCAAAAATTAGCACGCTATTAATACGCGAAAATAATACCCGAAAAATTCACTTTCCTTGCCACCTCAATAAAAACAGCAGGGCGCACTTAGGAGTAGGAATTTTTCGGGTAGTTTAGTTGCAACATATAAAACTAGGATTTCGGACCTTTGAAAAGTTTGGAAAAATCACCTTTTTGGGTTTGAAACTTATAAAAAATATGGAACAGACCACAGGCAACCATCAACATGCCATAGTAAAAATTTCCCTGCCAAACAGCAAACGTATTTAACGTTGCAATCAGCGCCAAAATAATAACATAGCAAACAAGGACACGAAGCATAACTCCTTTAGGTTGAATTTTATTGAAATAGGCTTCCCAAGCGCTCTGATCCATGTTGCTGACTTTACTTTTGATTTGCAAATACAACAACCAAACGCCAGTACTTAAGAACAACGCACTGTAAATTCCAACCAAAATCATGACAAATAAACTTAAAATATCACTGACCATTTTAAACTTCCAATCTATAAAATATCCATTTCCAACAGCTAAAAATGTCTGCTACGATTTTAACACAGGGATTTAGAATGTCAAAAATTGTCCATTATGCTGATAATTGGGCCGCTTGCATCTGGTACATTTGATAATAAATTCCCTCTTGTTTCACTAACGTATCATGGCTGCCGCGCTCCACAATTCTCCCTTGATCTAAAACTAAAATCTCATCTGCTTCTTTAATAGTAGAAAGTCGATGGGCAATAATAAAAGTCGTCCGTCCTTTTTGCAGTACTTCCATTGCTTTTTGAATAATTGCTTCTGTCTGGGTATCGACATGACTTGTCGCCTCATCTAAGATTAAAATTTTCGGGTTAAATACCAAAGCCCTAGCAAAACTGATCAACTGTCTTTCACCACTGGAAAAGGCCTGCCCTTTTTCTACTACCAAATGGTGAATACCATCTGGATATCGGGCAATTAAGTCTTGGGCTCCAACTTGTTTTAAAGCCGCTAAAACCATTTCATCACTAATACTTTTATCCCCCATATGAATATTACTGGCTATCGTGCCACTAAATAAATAGGGATCTTGCATGACTATCGCCATAAAACGCCGCAACGATTGGCGACTATAGTCGGCAATTTTTTTACCGTCAATCAAAATACCAACACTATCTGGTTCATAAAAGCGAAAAAGTAAATTTAAAATACTAGATTTGCCCGAACCAGTATGACCAACTAATGCGACAGTTTCCCCGGGTGCTGCTGTAAAATCAATATGATGCAATACCCGTTGTGTTTTCGTATACCCAAAAGATACGTCTTTAAATGCCACTGCACCTTTTTTGATTTGAATCTCATTTTCTTCTTGGCTTTCTATTTTTTCATCGGCCAATTCAAAAATTCTTGTACCGGCCGCAAGGGATTGCTGTACACCTGCTACGGTTTGTACCATACCTTCAATGGGATCAAATAAGCGATTAATATAATCGATAAAAGCATATAAAAGCCCCGCGGAAATTGCCAACTGGCCATTTAAAAAGAAACTAGCCAGCGTTGTGATCACGAGTAAAATCGTTATATTTCGTAAAAAAGTACCCAACCCCCAAGCCGCACCTGCATCGAGTAGGAGCGCTTTTTTACCGACGTTAAACCATTTCGTAACTGTTTGACGAAACTCTTTTAACAGCTGCTTTTCTTTTTGGAAAGCTTGAATCACAGCCACGCCTTGAACAAATTCATTTAATTGACCACTGATTTGGGAAATATATTCTCGCATCGCCAAATTATATTTCGCTGCTTTTTTTGTGTAAAAGTGCTGCCACAATACTAAAACTGGCAATAAAGTTAAAAGTGCTGCCCCCAAACGGCTGTCCAATAAGAAAATCGCAATGTAGACGCCAATAATTTGAATAACATTACTTAAAAGATTACTAATAACACTCACATAAAAACTTGAACGCAAAACTTCGGTATCGTTAGTAATACGGGCCACGATCTTTCCTGCTGGTAATGTATCAAAATAGGCAACCGGCAGTTGGTGTAGCTGAGAAAACAGTTGATCCCGCATTTTCTTGACAATTTGATTGGCCATTTTTCGCAACTGTAAAATACTTACATAACGAAAAAGCGAACCTACAATATTTAACAATAAATAAAAAGCTAATAATTGAATTAATAACATGACCGGCAAATTTCCAGTGTCAAAGGCCGGTGTCATAACATTATCGATCATTCTTTTGGCAATTAAAGGCGAGATTAACTCCAAGCCTGAAGCTAGAATTAACAATAATACGCTAACGCCAAAGATTAATTTGTGGGCTTTTAAATAGCTTAAAAGCCGCTTAATTATTTTAAACATCTTTTTACTCCTTAACAAACAACTTGAGACAACCCTCCCTGAGGGTTTTTTATTTTTCTTGCAACTGTTGATGATAGTATTGTTCTTGGTACCAGCCAGCTGTTTTAATCAGTTCCTGGTGCGTCCCTTTTTGAATGATGTTGCCATCTTCTAAGACAATAATTTGATCAGCAGACGTAATAGCTGACAAACGATGGGTGACAATAATGGAAGTGCGATTTTTTTGGAGCAGTTTAAGCTGGTTAATAATCGCCTGCTCCGTTTTGGCATCCACGGCTGAAAGCGCATCATCTAACAACAAAACCTCACTGTGGCGCAAAAAGGCCCGGGCCAATGATAACCGCTGCTTTTGCCCGCCAGATAATGAAACACCTTTTTCTCCAATCAGTGTCTCTAATTGTAACGGCATTTTTTCAACATCTTGGGCCAATGATGCACTAGCTAAAGCTTGCCATAATTCCTCTTGTGTCGCATCTTCTTTACCAAAAAGTAAATTTTCTTTGATCGTCCGGGAAAACAACGTATGCTCTTGAGGAACTTCGGCAAATTGCTTTCTAACAGCTGCTGTATCAAAAGCTGTTAAAGGCACATTGTTTAATTGCGGAACTTGATCTGAATATGGGTAGCGATGGAGCAACTGTCGCAGCAAGGTAGTTTTGCCACTACCAGTTTTTCCCACAATCCCAACAATTTGACCTTTTTTTATCGTGAGATCAATGTGCTGTAAAACTTTATTAGAACTAGAGGGATAAGAAAAATCATAATTTTCAAAAGTGATTTTTGCAACTGCTGGCAGCATTTTGGGCCCGGCTTGTTCCAAATCATCTTGTGTTTGCAAAACTTCATTGATTCGTCGCCAAGATGCTGCCCCTTGTTGCATCACATTTACCAGATCTCCAGCAGAAATCATGGGCCAAACAATCATGGTTAAATACACTTGAAAAGAAACCATGGCACCAACTGTGATTTGCTGTTTTTGAACCATGAAGGCCCCAACACCAAAACTTGTGACAAAACTAATGGCTAAGATAATCGTAATCAAAGGACCAAAGCGAGAATCTAGTTCTGAAACGCGATTGTTTTTTTCTTTAACGACTGTCGTTTTCGCTTCAAATGCCTGGCGCGTTTCTTCTTCTAAGCCAAAAGCCCGCACCACGCGAATGCCATCGATGATTTCTAACACTTCACTATTCAAATCAGAAACCGCATTTTGAGCTTCCGTAAAAAGACGATCGACCTTTGAACCCCATTTAAAAATATAATAGGCTAAAATCGGCATCGGCAATAATGCAATTATGGTTAAAACTGCTGAGACTGTCGTTGCCATCATCAATAAAATAAAGCCCAAAAATAAACTCGTATTCATAAATACCATTAACCCATAACCAACAGTCATCCCCATCACTTGAACATCATCACTAGAACGAGTCATTAAATCGCCCGTGCGAAAACGTTCATAAAACGGTGCCCCCATTTTTAGAAAATGCGCCATCAATTGCTCCCGCAAACTTTTTTGCAAATCATAAGACCCGATAAACAAGTGATAGGTCCAAGTAAAGTCTGCCAAATAGCACATGATAATCGTTAACGCAAAGAGTCCACCGTATTGCAGCAATAACGCAAATGTCAGTGTCTTTTGGATAATGGCATCAATAAACAAGCGAATAATATAAGTTGGTACAACAGCTAACGCGCTGTTAATAATCATAAAGAACAAAACGACAGCGTAACGCTTTTTATGTTCTTTAATATATGTGAATAAATGCTTTAAAACGTATTTCATAATAACCTCCAAAATAAAAGAAATCCTTGCCTGTTTTTATTATAAAAGCTAGATAAAATCTTCTGGCAAGATATAGCTTTTATCATTTTTGCGCGCAAAAAAGACTCTACCCGAGTATAAAACCCAAGGCAGAGTCTGACTGTTAATTCAGCATACTATTGCACTAATTGGAAATATCATACGGGAGTAAGGAAATATTTGCGATGAATGAATGGAATTTTAGTTCGTTTAATGTAATCATCATGCTTCCTCCTTCCCAATTTTTTTGTAAACGTTACCCAAAGGATAACAGGTTACAAAAAAATGCACAAGTATTTTTTTCATAATTATTTAAATATATGCATTTTTCTGTACATTTAATCATCCTTTTACAGTAATCTTGAATAGCAAAAAAAACTATCCCCTCACTACCATTTGGCTTAGTCTATCGTGCCAAAACGTTTTTCAAAATATTTTTCCAAATGATGTTGGCAAAAGCCAATCAAAATACATAATCCCCAATAAATTAAAGCGACTAAAATATACATCGACATATAATCAAATGTCCGACCGCCAACAATTTTGGCCTTTTGAAAAATATCAGGAATCGTAATCATGGCTGCCAGTGAAGTTCCTTTAACTAAATCCATTGCCACATTTCCTAAAGCCGGCACGGATAAGCGAAAAGCTTGCGGCAAAATAATAAGTCGGATCGTCTGCCAAAAATTCAAGCCAGTAGCGTAAGCTGCATCCCATTGTCCATGCTCTACTCCTGTAATAGCGCCACGATAAATTTCGCCGATAAAAGCACTGCTGGTTAGGCTAAAGCAGATAATCGCAGCCGTTAGCGCCGGCAGTTGATATGGCAACCCAAAATAAAGTAAGAATAACAAAACCAGAGCTGGGACTCCCCGTAAAAAGGAGATATAAAAACGAATTAGGTTGCGTAATATCTTACTAGGTAAAAAAGACAAGACTGTAAGAATTACCCCAATTATATTTCCCAATAAAAAAGTAATCAAACTAATCCCTAACGTATAACTTAAGCCTTGCAACACAAAAGGTAATGATGCAAGCATCAAGCCAAAATCAAGCTTTGGAATATACATTAGTCTGGTGACACCGTTTCTTTAATTTCTTGTTTTGGTTTAACTGAAACGTCAGTTTGAAAATAAGTTTCAGAGATTTTTTTCAACGAGCCGTCTTTTTGCATAGCTTTTAGCGTTTCATCAACTTTTTCTTTTAAAGCCTTGTGCTCTTTAACAAACAAAAAGCCTGTGTGGTTAGCGTTAAAATACACGTCCTCTAAAATTTTAACAGGAATAGCCGGTAATGCTGCAACGGACATTTTTTGTAAATAATAATCATTTAAGATAACATCAGTGCGTCCATTGGCAACGTCGGTTAGATATTGATCATTTGTCGCATTATCATAAGTTACAGGTGTTGCCCCATATTTTTCCGCAATTTTCATATAGCTCGTATTCGGTTCACCGGCGGCTTTTTTTCCTTTTAAATCAGCTAGTGAATGGATACCAGAATCATCACTTTTTCGGACAATCATGCTATCAAAAGAATATTTAATAGGCACTGATAAGGAAAATTTCTTAGCCCGCTCTTTTGATAAACCAAAGTCATTAGCCGCAAAATCTGCCTCACCGCGATTAATTGAAGAAATTTGACCGTCTACATTGTATTCCTTAAAAGTAACTTTGACGCCCAAACGTTTGGCGACTTCTTTGGCCACGTCCACATCATAACCATTTAATTCATTTTTATCGTTATAGTATGAAGAAGGAAATAACGTACCCGAAGTTGCAACGGTTAAGTTTTTTTCCTTTTCTACTTTAGCCCAACTATCATCTTTTGTTGCTGCTTTTGTATTACTATTTCCATTACCACAGGCGGCTAAAACCATCCCGCTTACTGCAATAACTGCTAATGTTGCCCATTTTTTCATCGTCTTCCCCCTGTAATGCTTATTATTTATTAATCCTAGTTTTTATTTACTAGGTTAAATACAAATACCCGCGAATGCTTTTTATTCCCCAAAGCTAGCAGCAACAATATGTTTGGTCTTGTCCAATTTAATCTTGATACGCTTTTGGTAAATGAAATTTTTTATTTACTTCAAAAATAGTACCAATTTGAAAAAGTAAATCTTCCCGACCCTTAGCTGCCATAAATTGAATTCCTAAAGGTAGCCCTTCAGCAGTAAGATAAGTCGGCAAACTAATTGCCGGTTCCCCAGTTAAGTTAGCCAATTGGGTAAAAGGCGAAAGAGCCAAGCTTTTTTCAAACATTTCATACACAAGTGCGTCTGCTTGTGCCTCAGACAAATTTTCAGCTTGCGCTAATTTAGCAAAAATTGCTTCACTTTGTAGGCTTGCATCAATTTTCGGTGCTGGGTATGCAGTTGTCGGTGTTAAAAATAAATCGTATTGTGTAAATAATTCCTCCATGACAAAGGCTGCACGATCCCAATTTTGTAAAGTTGCCACATATTTTGCCGCCGAGGTCTTCAACCCTGCTTGGTAAATTCCCCAAGTCATTAACTCCATGTCCTCTTTTGTGACGTTACGCCCAATTCCTTGTTGTATTTCAGCAAACATTGCCGCTGTTTCAGCACCATTCATTTTGTAATAATCTAAAATCAGTTGTTTGCCATCAAGTGGATAAGTGATTTCTGTGACTTCATGTCCAGCTTGCTGTAAAAATTCAGCCGCATCCTTTACAGCTTTTTTTGCTTCTTTTGAGACATCACTTTTAACTGGTGAGGTTGTGGTATAGGCAACCTTCAATTTATTTTTAGTTGGTTTATCTTCCCACTCTAGTTTTGGTGCTTGATAAGGGGCTGCCGGATGTTGCCCTCGCATAGCGTAGAAGAGTTTTTCTGTATCCCGCATGGAAACGGTTAATGCAAAATTGATTGCTGCTCCTTGCCAGTCACGCCAAGAATCTGGGCCGGTCGGAATCGTGCCACGGGTTGGCTTTAAGCCAATCAATCCGCTAAAAGAAGCCGGAATGCGAATCGAACCACCGCCATCACTTGCCGCTGCCAAAGGAAAAATCCCTGCGGCAACAGCCGCCGCTGCCCCACCGCTTGAACCACCAGGAGAATAGGCTAAATTCCACGGGTTACGTGTTGGACCGTAAAGTGTCGGATCGGTAATATTTTTAAACCCAAATTCTGGTGCGTTGGTTTGACCAAAAGGTGTCAAACCACTTGCAGCTAAAGATTTCACAAAATTATTTGTGTGGCTAGCTTTGGCATCTTTAAAAATTCGTGAAGCCGAGGTTTGTGCCCAGCCTGCCTTATTTTGTCCTAAAATTTTTAGTGGTACAGGCAAACCACCAAATACACCATCTTTATTGTGTTCATATTCTTTTTTGGCTGCGATAACATCAAAATCACTAACAAAAGCGTTTAATTTACCTTCTGCGGCTGCTTTTTTGGTTATCTCGGTTAAAAGCGTCTCAATCGAAATATTCCCAGCTTTTAATGCCTCCGCGTAATACGTTGCATCCTTCACGTTTATCCCTCCTGAACTTTTGCTGTTTTATTATGCCTGCTTAGCTAAAGCAAGCGCTATCCTTCTTTTGTATTATTACCATACCTGCCAAAATAGTACAACTAATATATATTGTAATATTCAAAATAAGTCTGTTATTTACTGACTAATATCAACTGATACTTTTTTATTCTCCAAATAAATAGAACAGTAAATAATCCTGTTACAAAATTATCCAGCAATTTTTTACTTATGACCAAAAGGATGATTTTGGAAGCTGTCCATTAAAAAAAGCTTGCAAACTTCTTCAACGCGTCAGTAATAAACGTTTTTTCAAATCTCTTGAAATTTTACCTTTGCTTAAATAAGCTCTTATGAAAGCCAGACAACACGAAAGCAGTCAAATCAATATTTTCCCTTTTAAAAATTTACACCGTATTCACAAAAACGCTCATTATCTGCAATTTTTTTACACCATTGTAATCAAAATAAAGGTAGATTTTTATAAGCTATGGTACGCTAGGGTTGAAAAGGACAATTATAACGAGGTGAATACAATGAACAAACTCCGCTTTCGGATCCATTTAGAATTCGGCGTCATTTTGTTAATGGCATTAGACTTACTCCAAAATTTAATTCTATACAATTACGTGGATCGCCAGACTTTTTATTACGCAAATATTCTGGTCTTCTTAGGTATTGTTTTTGGCATGATGGGGACCTCCCTTTTTGTCGTGATTGTTTCGCTGATGATGATTGCCATTGGTAGCTTTACTCTCTACTTTTTTCCAATTGTCATGATTGATTGGTTGAAAATCTATTTTATTTTTATCGTTCCTGCCTTCACTGTTTTGGGTTATTTCATTAAGACGGATATTTTCTTACGCAAACAAGTAATAAGCAGTAGAAAAGACATGGCGACGTATTTAAAAAATACCGATGCCTTAACCCAACTTGGAACCCTCACAAAGTTCAATGAATCCTACCAACGTTTTGTAGAAACTATTGAACTACGGCCAAAACTAGATCGCTGTTTGGCAGTTTCTCTTTTTTATATTGATTATTTAGACCAATACCGCTATCAAAGTGAAACCAAGACCAATGAGTTAATTAAAATACTGGCGGACGATTTAGAAACCATTCGTTTACCAGAAGAACAACTTTTTTATGTTGGGGATGGGGCATTTGTCGTTTTAACATCTTTAGTTGGTACAGAAAATATCGAGCAGTTAAGAGAATTGACGCAAATTACCAAAACGCAGCTGTCTTTAATTCCTTTTGACGGCAACCAAGATATTACCTTGCGTTCTGGTTTAATTGTCTTAGAACGTGATAGTCAGCTAACTGCTGAACAAGTTTTAAGTCGCCTAAATCGTCAAGCCGAGACCGATTTATCTGAAGAATACATTGTTTAAGGAGGATCAATATGCTGACAATTTTTTATTGGCTGGCAATTGTCGTCACCATTTTATTTTTCATTGCAACAATCTTGCTATTTATCAGTGCATTAATTATCCAATCGCGGGTTTGGAAATATTTCAAAAGGAGGAACTTGCGTGGCTAGAGGTTTAATGATTTTTACAATTGTTTCGATCTGGGTTTCAGTCTTCTTCTCACTTTTAACGATTTATGGCGCAGTAACTTTTTTACTAAAAAATTTGAAACCACCTAAACGTAAATTAGATCCACTTGTAGAATATCCCCTTATTACGATAGTCGTTCCAGCCCACAATGAAGAAATCGTCATTAAAGATACTGTGCGGGCAATATTGAATTTGAACTATCCAAAAGAACAAATGGAAATCTTAGTCTTTGCGGATAATTGTACAGATAATACCTATGAAGAGGCCCTTAGCGTAACGAGATTACCCCAGTATGCAGACTTTAATATTGAAATTATCCAACGCAGGGGTAAAGGTGGCAAAGCAGGTGTATTAAATGACGCCTTAGCAAGAGCCAAAGGCGACTGGCTGTGCGTCTATGACGCAGATGCAATGCCAGAACGCAACGCCCTTTATTTTCTCGTAAAAAAAGGGATTGAAGATCCCAAAAATTACGCTGCCGTTTTTGGTCGCAATAAAACACGAAATTATAAACAAAATTTTTTAACCCGCTGTATCAATTTAGAAGTTGTGACATCCCAGCGCATTCAACATACAGGATTGTGGCAACTTTTTAAAATCGGGCATATTCCTGGCACCAATTTTATTATCCAAAAAAATTACGCCAGAGAAATTGGCGGCTGGGATAACGGGGCCTTGACAGAAGATACCGCGTTATCATTTCGAATTATGGAACAGGGAAAATTAATTGCCTTAGCACCCCAATCAGAAGCTTTTCAGCAAGAACCTGAGACAATCGGCGTTTACTATCGCCAAAGAAAACGTTGGGCCAAGGGAAATTATGAGGTCATCACGGGCAACTTGAAGCATCTTTTTGACAAAAGCAACTGGCGCATCAAATGGGAAGTCTTTTATTACATCAATACTTTCTTTTGGTTTAACTGTGCCATTGTTATCTCTTCTGGGATTTTCCTTGTTAATCTGGTGACGATGTTATTGAATTTTATTGGTTTTACCTTGCAAATGCCCTTTACTTTTGGTGGTGGCAATCGCCAAATAGCTGCTATTTTATTAGTAAATTGGGCGATGATGTTTGCCATTTATTTATTACAAATCAATATTGCTTTAGTTAGTCAGTACGGCCAAGCAACTACAGAAAACTTTTTGTACTCGGTTGCTTCTTATTTTACTTATTCCCAATTGTTTTTAGGCGTTTCAATTGTGGCTTTCTTTTCTTTAGTATTAGACCGCATTTTTAAACGTGATGGTACAAAATGGTATAAAACACAGCGTTTCAACGATTAATCTTTGTTAAATATTTGAAGGTGGAGGTTTGCGATGAAGAAAAAACCCTTAGTATTATGGGGCATAGCAGCAATTTTGCTGGTATCTTATGTCGCAATTTTATTTATGGCGATTAAAGACAACCGTGCCCATATCCAACAAAAAATGTATGATGATTGGCGCGAACACTATCTAGTATCTTCCAAACAAGGAGATATAGTGAATACAGCTGCTAAAGGTAAAACGGCCCTGTCAGAAGCGCAAGGCTATGGCATGGTGATTGTAACCTTAGCCGCAGAAAAAGGTTTTGCCAAAGAAGCAGATTTTGAAAAATTATATCGCTATTACACTCATTACCAAATCAGCGAAAAAAAGCCCCTGATGCAGTGGCGGCAAGCGGAAACAAAAAAAGGTTGGGTTTCAGATAGTAAACACAATGCAACCGATGGTGATTTAGACATTGCCTATAGTCTGCTTATGGCCAGCAAGTTATGGCCCAATAGTAAACATGACTATAAAACAGCTGCCCAAAACTTATTACAGGCGATTAAAGCATACAATTATAATCCCCATACCGGCTTTCTAACTGTCGGAGATTGGGCAACTGTCGATGAAAAAGCCAGCCAAATTTTACGTCCTTCTGACATTATGCCGGGGTATTTTGATGCCTTTTATAAATTTACTGGCGATCGTTTTTGGCAACAGTTAAATGACCGCGGGATTGAATTATTGCAACAATTATCGGCGCAACACAAAACCGGTCTTATGCCAGACTTTGCCTGGATCAAAGATAACCGTGTGATCGCTGCTAAAGCAAACGAAGTTAATAACAAATATGACGGCGATTATTCCGCTAACGCCTGTCGCATTCCTTTGCGTTTAGCCCAATCTAATGATAAACGCCTGGCACCTATCTTAAGTAAAATGTTACGCTTTTTTGAAAAAGAGAATATGGTCTTTGCCGGCTACAATTTAAAGGGCAAAGCATTAGTAGATTACCAAAATCAAAGCTTTTCTGCCCCCGTTTTAGTCGGCGCTTATCACGAAGATCCTTATAGTGGTTTAGTTACCTCACAAAAATGGGTCATCCAAGAGCCAATTCACGGTCAAAATTATTACGACGAAACGCTGAAAGTCCTTTCCGTTTTAGAAATGTATAAAAATCTCGACGTAAAATAGAAGCTGTATAAACGCGATCAGCTGAGCTGACTAACAGTAAAAGTAAAGATAATGAATTCCCTTGCGCCACTGATAGCCAGCTAGGATTTAACGAAATTACGCGCAAATAAAAAAATCCCGTACCTACAAACAAAGACGAAATTTCGTCATAACTGTTGTAGCGACGGGATTTTTAGTTATTTCTTATTAGCAGATTGCAAAGCTTTAAACAATGTATTGAACTGCCCCTTAAAGGACATCACTTGTTCAAAAATATCTTCACCATCATTCAACATTTTTACCGTTACCCAGCCCAAAGACTCAGTGATGGCCATTGCGACTACGGCGTTGACTGCACCGCCTCCGATTGTGCCGACAACGGGAATAAATTTCAAAATATTTCCGACTGCACTGCGGCCAAAACTAACGACCACCAGCTCCTTTGTCATGCTTTTTCCTATTCCTTCTGACCAAGATTGACCAAAAATTTTATGAAGTCGCGCCATCATGACTAACTGCACTGGCACTAATAAAAAAGCATCCGAAAATGGAATTGGCGACAAACCAATAATCGCCGCACTCAATGAAGCCATATGAATGATTCCATGGGATTTTTTTTGGGTTGTTTCATCCACACCCTTTAAAAACGGATCAAAAACACTGTCAAAGCGACTGCGGGTGGTCGCTAACAAGGATTCTGCCTTTTCTTTAGTGCTATCAAATGTCTTCATGATAATCGCCGCAGCAGAATTTGGTAATTTTTTTACGACATCACCAAAAAAAGATTGAAATGCAGCATCATCAACTTCAGTGTCAGCTAGAACAATTTTTTCTTCCAAATCTTCCTTCTTTTTTACTTCAGCGCCATTTTGACGGCGGCGTGGAAATTTCACCATAATCGTCCCCTTCTCATTCTTTATTTCCGGCATTTCTTACCAAAAGGTAAATTACATTAGCTACTACTTTCAAAATATACTTTTTGCCTGTTTTAAACAACTATTACGTTTTTAACGTAATTAAGTTTACTTTTTAATTACGCAGCTCTAACTGTTGTGCGATATTTGCCGGAAAAGAACTCTGCAAAATTTGGACAATTTCGTGGGGATTTTTCTTTGGATATTGTAGCAGCCACGTTTTGATACAACCCAATGCACCACTGACAAAATACGAAAAGTAAAGCTCCAAATCTGCTTGGTTCTTCGTACCAAAGACAGCTGCAAAACGGGCAATAGAAGAAGGTTTGATCTCTTCTAGTAACAAATTGAAATTTTGTTCTTTGGTTTGATTTAATAAAATAATTGTCGCCAACTGTCTGTTTTCCACAAAAATGGCCAAGAGATTTTCCAACCATGTATTAAAGTCTGGCTGTTTGGCATTTAAACGCTGCAAAACATCGCTAAAAAATTCTGTTTCAATCTGGTGCATCAAATCACTGGGATCTGTGTAATATTTATAAAAGGTCCCACGATTTATATCAGCGGCTTTTGCGATTTCGGTAATCGTAATAACACTTAATTCCTTATTTTGTAAGAGTTGTAAAAATTCCTGTTGAATGATTTTTTTCGTCATTTGGCTACGGCGATTATTCTTGGTACCAACCATAATTTCCTCCTTTTTCTAAACAAATAAATGGCAGTTTGTCTATTTAATAACAAGCAAAAAAAGATTGCTGATTGTTTTGTTTCCAAACTCCTCGTATACTGACATAGTATCATTAATTAAACAAGTTGTTCAATTAAAGGAGAAAATAGCCATGAGCTTTTTAGAAGTAAAAAATGAATCGAAGCGCTACAAAATGGGAGATTCAACCATTACCGCCAATGATTCCCTCAGTTTTTCCGTTGAAAAAGGCGAGCTTGCCATTATTCTTGGTCCTAGTGGTGCAGGAAAATCTACTGTGTTAAATATTTTAGGCGGCATGGATACTCCAGATGAAGGCGAAATTTTCGTCGCTGGTAATGACATTGCCAAATATAACGACAAACAGCTTACAGCCTATCGCCGGACAGATGTGGGCTTTGTTTTCCAATTTTATAACTTAGTTCCCAATTTAACAGCCAAAGAAAATGTCGAGCTTGCAACAGAAGTTTCTAAAAAAGCACTTGATCCTATTCAAACTTTGGAAAATGTCGGCTTGCAAAACCGCCTCAATAACTTTCCGTCACAATTATCCGGCGGTGAACAGCAGCGAGTCTCCATCGCCCGCGCCCTTGCAAAAAATCCTAAATTACTCCTCTGTGATGAACCGACGGGCGCTTTGGATTTTGAAACAGGAAAACAAGTCTTAAAACTTTTACAAAACGCGAGTCGCAAAAATGGCAACACCGTTTTAATCATCACCCACAACTCTGCGTTAGCACCAATTGGCGACCGCGTGATTCACATTAATGACGCGAAGGTACGCTCAGTTGAAATAAACGAAAATCCAATTTCAATTGACGAAATAGTTTGGTAGGTGGCTGGTAAAATGAAAAATAAAACCTATTTAAAGGCTACATTTCGTGAAATAACAAAATCTAAAGGGCGTTTTATCGCCATTATTTTGATTATCTTTTTAGGGACGCTACTTTACGTGGGCATTAAAACGACACAACCAGTTTTAGATCACTCCGCTGACGTTTATTTAAAAGAACGCAAACTTTCGGATCTGCAAGTCGTCTCAACAGGCGGCATTACAAACGCTGATAAGAATGTCTTAGACGATATCACCGGACTTTCAATCGAGAGTGGCTATCAATTCTTTTATGCGGATGCAAAGAAAAATGAAGTCATCCAGGTCTTTTCTTACGATCAAGAAAATGACCAAAATCACTTAGAGCTCACAAGCGGCGCTCTGCCTAAAAAAGATAATGAAATTCTCTTAGATCACTTGGCAAAAAAAGAAGGTTATAAAATTGGCGATACGTACACAATTAACGACCATGAGCAACTAAAAAGCACACAATTTAAAATCGTTGGTTTTGTGACCTCGCCTCTTTTTATCAGTGAAGTAGAACGGGGCTATGCCAATGTTGGCAATGGCAGTGTTTCTTATTTTGCCTATTTGCCAAAAAAACTTTTTAAAGCAGAAGTAGAAGCGGTCATGTATCTTAGCTTTGCCAATGTAAAAAAATACGAAACCTACAGTAATGCTTACAAAGAACAAATGGCAAAAAATACCGCGCTCATTGAAGACAAACTTTCTCAGCGTCCAAATGCACGCTTAAAAGAAATTCAAGCAGACGCAACAGAAAAACTTCGTCTCCAAAAAGAAAAAATTGCCACTGGTAAAAAAGAATTAGAAAACGCGCAAGAGCAACTACAACAAGCAAAAGATAAACTCGCCTTACAAGCAGCGCAAATCAGCTTGTTACCCGAACCACAAAAAACAGCCGCACAGCAAGAATTAACAACAGCACAAAAACAGCTAGCAACCAATGAAGCAACTTTGAAAAAAAATCAGTCAGAGTTAGCAACTGGAACAGCAGAAATAAAAAAAACAGAAGCTACAATCAAAAATATGAAGGAAATTGTTTATCGCTATAATGATCGCTTTGACAATGTTGGTTTCCAAGAATTTGGTAGCCTTTCTGACCGTATCGCCGCAATCGCAGACGTCTTCCCAGTCTTTTTCTTTTTCATTGCAGCCTTAATTACCTTTACCACCATGACGCGGATGGTCGAAGAAAATCGCCGTGAAATCGGGACGTTAAAAGCACTAGGCTATACAAAGGCAGAAATAGCGAAAAAATATGTCATCTACTCCTTACTCGCTGCCAGTATTGGGCTAGTTTTAGGCGTTGTCAGCGGTACGAATTTCTTGCCCCGGATTATCTTTTATTTAATGAGCGACCGCTATTCCTTCAATAAAGCTTATGTCTTTTACGACTGGGACCCTATTTTAAAAGCGATTATCGCCTTTTTACTCGCTACTTTAGGTTCAGCCCTCATCGTTTTAACCAAAGAATTACGGGAAAAACCAGCTCAACTCTTACAGCCAAAAGCACCAAAGCCCGGCAAACGGATTTTTTTAGAATACATTACACCCCTTTGGTCACGTTTAAGCTTTAATCAAAAAGTTAGCTATCGCAATTTATTTCGCTATAAAGCCCGTATGTTAATGGCAATTATCGGCATTGCCGGTTGCACCGGCTTAATATTAGCCGGCTTTGGTTTAAAAGACTCCTTGTCTTCGGTTGCTGCAAAACAATTTGGTCCAATCATTGCTTACCAAGGAATTGTCAGCCTAGAAGATGATTTACCCGTAGCAGATACTACAGCGATCACCAATGCACTAAAAAACGATGAACAAGTCACAAGTTTTATGGCTAGTCACAATGAGACCGTCGAAATACGCAAAAATAATCAGGCAACACAAAGTCTCACATTAATGGTGCCAACCGCAGCAAAAGAATTTGAAGATTATTTACACCTTCATAATAAAGACAATAAAGTAATTTCGCTGACAAATACTGGTGCTGTCATCACCCAAAAAATGGCAGAGTTTTATGACATCAAAAAAGGCGATACCCTTTACATTTACGATAGCAAGCAACAGAAACAGCAAATCAAAATCGCCGGCATCGCCCAAAACTATCTTGGTAGCTTTTTGTACATGACACGCCCTTACTATGAGAAAGTTACCAACCAAAAATTTTCAGCCAATAGTTTATTGCTTAAAACCAACAAGATGACGACAAAAGAAGAAGATAATCTTGCCCAAGTATTATTAGATACTAAAAAAGTCGTCAACACGACTTTTATTTCCAAACAAATTGAAACGCAAAATCAGTCCATCTCCAATTTAAATGCAATCGTCTGGATTTTAGTGACACTTTCGGGATTACTGGCATTTGTCGTCTTATATAATCTGACCAATATCAATATTTCCGAACGGGTACGAGAACTTTCCACCATTAAAGTATTAGGCTTTTTTGACAAGGAAGTAACTATGTATATCATCCGAGAGAATATCATCTTCACTATTTTGGGAATTATTGCAGGCTTTGGTGTCGGCAGGGTTTTAACCCCCTTTATCTTAGATAAAGCCTCGATGGAAAATATGGTCTTTCCTTTGGTTATCAAACCCGCAGCCTATCTTTATTCTGGTGGTCTAACCATTATCTTTACCTTAATCGTCATGTTTGTAACTCACTTCAAACTAAAACATATCAATATGATTGATGCCTTGAAGTCAAATGAATAGAAAAAACTAACTTAAAACAAATTATTTTTCTAACTCAAAAACCCTTATTTTACAAACAGGAAGCTTGCTAAACGTAATACGCAAGCACCTGCTTTGCCAAAATAAGGGTTTTATTTTAAACACTATTTCAATTTTATGAATCATTGTTATTCATTCTTTACCATAGAGAGGTTTTTTAATTTCCAAATTATAAGCACTATCAAACAAATTATAATTCCCAAACTAACAATTTGATATGAGGCAACCTCATTTGTTTGCGGGTAACTACCTGAAAACACTTTAGAAACCAAAGTTCCTTCTTTTTCCTTAAAGGTCGCATCAACTTGATAAATTGCTTCTTCTGAAGAATCAGAAGTCCTCCCTAGCCAGCCATTTACTTCAATTTGATTATCCATAGGCTTTCTCCAGTCAGGTTAGTTCCAAGGAGTGGCTATAAATTTGAGGGTCATGGTATAGCTTGGTTGCACTTGACTATCGACGGTTGCAGTACCAGTATATTTGAATGTCGCCACATTCGAACTTGCATCTACTTCGTCAGCCAACGCCATACGGCCATCTTTATTTGCTAAATCAATCAGAGGTGTAGAAGTTGTAAAGTCAGTGGAAGTATTTGATGTCGCAATGTTTGATATAGGTTGCTTCCCTTCAACTTGTAAATTTAAAGAATAGCTACTTGGCAATGTCAGGCTAGTATTAGTAGCATCATTTTCAAATTTTTCTAGCGATACTGACACAGGTCGCCCCGAATTATTTGTAATCTTGTAATCTGGTGATTTAATTTCTGAGTCCGCAGCAGTATTATAAAAAATTGTTTTTGTTGGTACCGTTACGTTGATCCAGTTATCGTCACCTTCAGGAATAGTGGCACCCGGGTCTGTATTGTCGGCTCCGAGTGTACCATTTACTTCAATATCAACTGAGTCTACACCACTATAATCCTCTTGTAAGTCAGCTTCCGTCCCGTCCTGTGCAAACGCCGGCATTGCTACTCCTAATACACAGCTACTTAACAGCAGTCCTGCAATCACTTTCTTTTTCATATACTCGTGCTCCTTTTTCATTTTTTATTAGTTCACCATTAAGGTTAATCCCGATGCGACTTGTCCTTGCTTTTCTTTTGTTTCTGGATCATATAAGCTAAATGTTGCGGTTGCTTTATGAACGCCTTTTGTCAATTTTTTTTCTAATTTAGCTTGCTTAATCTCCTCTCCGGGATTGATAGCGCCAGAAGTATAGATTAAGTCCTTACCATCATCCAAGCGTACTTCCACGTTAACAGGATAAGCATTCTTAGGCGGATTTTGAATAAACAACTCACTCATAGCAGTTTTTTCATTGACCGTAGCCTCAGATGCAATGACCATATTAAAATTACTAGCATCTACTGCAGCCTGGGCGTATTTCGCCATCTCCTCTTCTGAAATTTTCTGCGCGTCCTTACCATCAGGAAGAAAATCACCACTGACAATAGAAACAGGAACTTCATCTTTGTGCGTAAAATAGCGATAGGTAATTATTCCACCAATAGCTACAAGCAATAGAAGCAAAAGCCATAAGATACGTTTCTTTGATTTATTTTCTTGTTTTGTTTCCATTTTTCCATCTCCTCCTATTGCGCTGAAATCGTAAAGGTAAAGTTGTAGGCGACTTTTTTAACTTCTGAAACCGGTCCAGAATAATTTCCGGTGAGATAAACTTCCGCTTGATTCTTATCTGTCTCCCAGAATGGTTCTAGTAGCATGGCTTTGCTATCTTCAGGAATTGGCCCCTCAGTGAGTGGTCCCCAAACCAACGGATTATTTGTTTCATCTGTATAATTTGTCGCTAGGTTTAGCAACAATTTGTAAGTATCTATTTGCGCCAAAGATGTTGCTAGCTTAACGGTTGAATCTGACTCAGCGGTAGGCGCAACTTTCGTCAAGGCTACTGCAATTGGAGTGTTACTATTATTGATAAACTCGTATTCCTCTGCATTTTCAGCTTTGCCAAATTCAGTGGTAGGACTTTTGAATATCATATTTATAGGGATGTCCGTGTTAATTACTTTTGCAAGAGATAGTGGCTCAGAAGCAGTAGTCACCCATAAAGTAGTGGATGGAAATCCCTCGGTGACTTTCCCTGTGGCTCGTGCATATAAGTAATAATCATCACCTGCTAGATTTTCAAAAATAGTCCTTGTATCTGTGTTTTCGGTAGTGAGAGTAACCGTTTTTCTTAGGTAGGTACTGTCAGTGGAATTAAAAGCATCACTGATTTCCTGTTGTACCTCAGTAGAATTGATATCACTATCTCCGTGAAGTGATTCTTTAGTTAGCAGGTAATCAACAGTCGTTAATGAACGATCATTCGGGATAAAGCCGTCTATGTCAGCTTCAATTTGACTTTTATTTTCAGAAACCGACGTGTTCGGAGTTCCAGTAACGCCGGTAAGGGAGAGGTCTTGTTCGTAAATCAAACCTTGATTAGTTCCGCTTGGATTTGAAGTCGTGATTACCTCAGTGTGATTTGGTAAAAATGGTGATACTAGTGATTTAACAATTCCATTGTTAAGATAGTTAAGCTGGTAGTTTGTGGGTGATTCAATTTGCGGTCTAGTTAAATTGATAGTTCCAGCCATGAAATTTGCTGTGTTTTTTTGAAAATCAAACAATATATACTTAGGCTCACTGGCGGTTATGGTGGTTGTTTTCATATTTATTGGCTTATTGTACATAGATTTGAAAATACCTATGGAGTTTTCTTTAAATTCCATACTTACGATTGAAGACGCAGAAATGTCGTTATCATCTTTTGTCCCGTCTTTATTGTTAACAGGTGGGATTTTTTCAAAGCTAAAAAAGCCATTTTTTTCAACAATTAAGGAACTGTTATTTCCGCCATAGAAAAGCCGACCTTTACTAGATTTAATAGAAACATATGCGTTTTCATCAACATTGACAGTAATAGGATTATCCCATAATAAGGCGCTTCCACCATCGGAATCACTGTAGATAGTAGTCTTGCTTCCCTTGTCAAAAGTGATTGTTTCATATCCCTCTGAAAATTCACCACCATGTGTTTGACCATCACATATGAATGTATTTACTCCTTTAAAAAGGATACTATTTCCGCTTCCGCTAGAATAAAAAGGCTGACCACCATTGCGAATATTATAAGAGATATTTTCAACTTCAAAAGTATTGTTACTATCAGTAAGTTTGACAAATCCATAATGGGTATTATCTGGATACTGGCTATTTCCAATATTAATGTTTTTATAAGTCAATTTTATTTGACCCGAGGCCGTGATTTTAGAATTATTGGTGGTATCTCCTGTATACAAAATTGCATAGTGGTTGTCTGGGTCTGTTGCATCAAGACTCGGATCTTTCAGACCATTTACTACAGTATTTTTATTGTAGGCTAGTGATTCACTGTTATATGTGAGGTCCGCTGTCAGCTGAATATAAAGTGCATCTGAACCTGAAGGGATAGCTTGTTTTACCGCATTTTGCAAATCAGCAAATGTCGCAACCAAATAAGGATTTCCTTCACTTCCATCTTCCACAGCGTCAGCTGTCGCAGCAAAAGTTGTAACTTTTTTAGTTTTCTCTAGAGATGTATCAGGGGTGGTACTGTCTGATTTTGTTGTCGTCTCTGCTGTGGATTCAATTGTCGTTGTTGCGTTTGTCCCATTTGTGTTTGAGAAATTTGTTTCCTTCAGAATATCGGCTGAATTAAAAGTACTTTCTTGACTGGCTGTACTCTCTAAAAGTTCTGAAGTTGCGTTGGTTGGCTCAGAAACAGCAACATTTACTGGACCATTTATAAAGACAAATGTACTAATCAAAGAAGCCGACAACAGTACAATAAAAGTATTTTTCATAATTCACCAACTTCCCATTAAATTTTCTTGTTTTTTTCAATAATTATAAAGCCGATTACTTTTTATTAATTACACTTGTTATTTTATCTAGATTCGCAAAAAAATAAAACATTTTGAATAAAGCGCTTTTATATTTTAACACGATTTACGAAAAATATTCATAAAACAAAAATTTACCTTTCCTTAATTTTTAATATAAAATAAAATTTATGAAAAAAACTTTATTCACAAAATTTTTGATAATTCAAAAAATAGTCAGTCAACTATCAAAGAAAAACTTCTTAAATTTAACGCAAAATAAATTTCGTTTTATACGCCGTGATAATTATTTTCAAAATCGTTATTTAAAGATAAAAATAATAAAATGATTAGTTTGATAGGAAATTCTCCCACTAGCTTATTGCTGCTACGTCTTAAGCTAAAATTGTGGTTTAGCTTCAAAAAAACTATTATGCAGATGTAATATAACCTTCCCTGTTGGACAAAAAATTAAATCCATTCACAAAAAAAGCAGTGCAAGAAATCTTGCACTGCCTGTATCGTTTTTTCTATTCAGAGGAAAAGTTAATTAAGCCCTTTGATAGCTTCAAAAACTGAGCTATCGCCAGAAACAACTTCAAATTCTTTTCCGATAGTTACGCCATTTTCCAGTGTTGCCAGAATCACGGTTGCCACGTCTTCTCTTGGAATCGTATTTTTTTCAAGTTCTCCTGTTAGATTATCTGCCAATTTAATTTTGCCCGTTCCAACTTCATTGGTTAAAGAACCTGGATGAATAATCGTCCAGTCTAGATTGGTACGATGTTTCAACCATTCATCGGCATAATTTTTGGCAATTGTATAAACGGTCAAAGAAGAGTTTTCCTTAATTTCTCGGGTAATTTCTTTGCGCCCCGTTTTAAAGGTACTAACCATGACAAATCGTTTAACGCCAGCAATTTCAGCTGCTGTCATAATTTTTATTGCGCCGTCCAAATCGATCATAATCGTTTTATCTAAGCCCTTGCCACCTGCTCCAGCACTGAAAACAACAGCATCCACATCTTTCATGGCAGCTGCAAACTCTTCGATAGAATTATTGACGATATCCAATAGTACTGTTTCAATTTTCCGTTCACTAAAAAATGGAATTTGTTCTTCATTGCGAATGACTGCTTTTTCTTGCAGCAAAGGATGTTCTTTGATCTGATCGGCAAAATGTCTTGCCACTTTCCCATTTGCACCTACTACTAAAATTTTCATCTTACTTCCTTCTTTCTTGCGTTTACAAACAGTTTGATAACAGCTTTAGCTAGAATTCAAAAATTACTGTTACCTCTTTCTACCTTCTTTTTTATTATAGCAATTTAACCTGTAAATTCCTTTTCATTAGACTTTAAGCAAATTAAACGAAAGAGATTTTTACTAGAAAGATACGATCTTATCCGTACTTCCAGATAAAAACACAGCTTAGCCAAAGCGTTTACGAAACTGAAATGGCGTCAGCGTATATTTCGCTTTAAAACGCGTTATAAAGTAACTAACATTGTTAAATCCTGTTGCAAAACAAATCTCGACTACATCCTGTTGGGTCTCTAACAGCATTTTTTTCGCCTGATTTAGGCGATAGTCGATTACGTAATTGATTGGTGAAAGATGGGTATAGTTGTTAAACAAGTTTGTACACTTTTTCTTACTTATTGGAATTGTCTGTGCAATAGCTTGCACTGTAATTGGTTCTTGAAAATTTTTATGAACATAATCCAGTAATTGATAAATAATCGTCTCTTCCTCCTGATTCGTCAGATACTGGTTTTTATCGATATTATTTAGACTACTAATCAACAACTCATAGACATCCAGATAATTAATATCATTTACATTCTTTTTAAGGCTATTCAGAATTTCTAAATTTCGCGTAGTTATAGCTAAGAATCGATAGGAAAAAGAAGTTTTCTTGCTATATTCCGCAATACTTTTCTGGTAAATTTCTTTATTGATAAAATATGGAGAAAAATCAATGCAGCTATATTCTACTTTTGATGTAGCTGGGATTGCCCCATGTATTTTAGAAGTATTAATGAGAATGCCTTCGTTTTGGTGAAGTAAAAATTCTTTTCCATCGACGCTATACAGTAATGTTCCTGAATAGACCCAAACCAATTGAAATTCCTCATGCCAGTGTAAAGTTATCGCATCGTGCCTTTCCTTTATCAAGGTCCGCTGATAAATGGCAAGTGGAAGATTTTTGGTTACATGCTGTGTCGCTTCTTTTTTATTATCATCAACTTGAAAATACATACTAGCTCCTTTATACCCAATACTGTTATTATCGTCCTCAAAACTGTTAGAAAACAAAGTAAATAAACATTATACTGATATACTAACAGATATTAAAAAAGGAGTGACGGACCATTTTAAAAAATCAAAAAACGATTGGGATTCTTTATGCCAGTATTGCGGCCGCATTATGGGCTATCTCAGGAATATCTGGTCAAATTCTATTTAACCAGTTTCATTTTTCCGCAACTTGGCTTGTCTCAACACGAATGTTACTTGCAGGTTTTCTTTTACTTATGATCGCCCGGATTAAAAATAAAGATGCACTGACTTGGCCTTTTAAACACCGGACTGATTTTATTTCAATACTCTCATTTTCACTTTTAGGAATGTATCTGGTGCAATTCACTTATTTCAAAACTATCGAGCTCAGTAGCGCTTCTTTTGCGACAATTATTCAATATATCGGTCCGGTTTTCGTCATTTTCTATACAGCATTGCAGACGAAAATGCTACCGGAAAAAAAAAACAATTTATCTCATCTTACTTGCTTTGTTGGGCGTCACACTAATTGCCGCCAAAGGAAAGCTAGCAAATTTAATCGCCTCACCAGCGGCCTTTCTTTGGGGAATTGGCTCGGCTATTTCATTAGCCTTTTATTCCATTCAACCACGCCGGCTACTTGCAGAACACGGAAGCATCGCAGTTGTTGGTTGGGGAATGCTTTTAGGCGGTATCGCCGCCAACATCATCCACCCGATTTGGAAAGTTGACGGAATGGTCACGTTGGCTTCTGTCCTTCAAATTTTTATTGTCATTATTTTTGGTACTGCCTGTTCATTTTTAATCTATCTATCCAGTTTGCGCTACATCTCTTCAGCTTTAGCAAGTGTTTTGACCGCTTTTGAACCTATACTTGCCACAGTCTTCTCAATTTTTATCTTTCAGCTACGATTTTCTTTACCTGAATTTATTGGATTTCTACTTGTGTTAGGCGCGATTTTATTTTTACAAAAAACACTATAATTTTTTTATAACTAAAAGAACCTTTCAATCACTAGTCAAACGTATTCAAGCTCGTATTCAATTCAAAACACAAAAAAGCTGAACCCTTATCTACCAAGGGTTCAGCCGTCATTTTGAGTCTATTCTTCTTCTTCAGCCATGAAAGTATTGAAGACTTCTTCAATCATATCCCATTCAGCTTCAGTTTCGATTTGTTCCAATTCGCCTTCTGTGCCATCTTCATTTTCGATGTAGGCATAGGCTTGTAATTCAACGTCATCGTCTTCTGATGCACCTGCTGGGTACAATAAAACGTAATTGCGTTTGAATTCTTCTTGTCCATCAATTGTTAATAAAATTTCGTAAAGCGTTTCGTTACCTTGATCGTCCACTAACGTAATGTGTTCGTGTCCTTCGTGATCATGGTTGTGGTCGTGGTTATGTTCAGTCATCTGCTTTCCTCTTTCCTATAAAGGCGACTTTGTATCGCTGCGATCTAAATAATTTTGCAAAATCATCACGGCGGCTAACTTATCGATAACCTTTTTCCGTTTTGCCCGTGATGTATTGGCTTGTTCTACAAGCATCCGCTCAGCTTGAACGGTGGTTAGGCGTTCATCTTGATAAAAAACTGGCAAGTGAAATAACTCTTCTAATTTTTTACCATAAGCTTGTGATGCTTCGGCTCGTGGACCAATCGTATTGTTCATGTTTTTTGGTAAGCCCACAACAAATTGCGTTACTTCGTATTGGGATACCAACTCTTTAATGCGATCAAATCCAAATTTGCCATTGGCTTCATCGATGCGGATAATTTCTACCCCTTGTGCAGTCCAACCAAGTAAATCACTGACTGCAACACCAACAGTTTTTGAACCGACATCTAATCCCATTATCCGCATTACAGGCTAATCCCATGATTGCCAAGGTAATAACGAATTAAGACCTCTAAAATCTCGTCTCTTTCATGACGGCGGATTAAATTACGGGCATCACGATAACGAGGTATATAGGCCGGGTCGCCGGAAAGTAAATAACCTACGATTTGGTTGATTGGGTTGTAGCCCTTTTCTTCCAAAGCGCGATAAACAATGGCCAACGTTTCACTTACTTCTTTTTTGCGACTATCGTCAAAATCAAAACGTACTGTTTCATCTGTAAAACCCACAGTTAACACCTCTTTCTTCTAACTATTGCTACATTTCATTTTACTAAAACTTGTCTGAAACTACAAACAAAGCGTCTACATTTCCTACTCTAACAAAGGAATATGTTTTTTTTATGAAATCTGTTTCTTATTTTAACATTTTTTTCGCTAAAAAAGTGGTTAAAATGAGCGATACACGTATTGATTTTTAGGGGCTGTGATTGTACTTGTTTTCATCGTCTGTACCACTGGTAATTCCCGTTTTAAAGGTTGATAAAAATTACTCTGAATAACCCCTTCGATATGCACCCATTGGTCGTTTTTAAAAGACGATCCTGCTGGTAAATGAATACGTAGACCAAAAACTCCTGAATCGGCAACACAGTGAATAATCCCAAAACGAAAAACAAAATCGTCTTCTTTTTGATCTTGTTTGGCATGATAAATAAAACCGTCAAAACTAATTTTACGCCCAATAAACTCACTTGGGTAATTATAAATCAGTTCCATTATTTCTAGGTAGTTTTCTTCTGTAACGGCTAATGTACCAGATTTATCATACTTTTTCATTAATTTATCCATTTGTTTTTGGTATTCAGTTTTATTGTAGTACATGCTTGTATTAGGCTGTAGATATTGGGTCTGCATTTGTGGATCTCCCACTGACTCTTTACTAATCGGAAATTGGAATCCTTTAGCCTGAACAATCGTGGTATCTAAACTGACCACTGGAAAAAAAGTCCCGACAATCACCGGTAATGCTAATAAAATATAGGCGATTACGCGTTGGTGTCTTTTTTTCAGACCGTGCTCGTGTTCTATCCCCTCTTCATGACTATGTTCTAAGGAGTCTTCTTTTTTACCGTCAGCTTTCACCCACAATACCAATTGCACCATCGCCAAGACAAAAGATAAAATCATGGACAAAATAGCCAAATAACTGTAGTGAACATTAATAAACTGATTGAGTTTACCAGAAACTTGTAAATACATCATCAACTCAAAATAACCAGCTAAAATTAAAAAGCGAATCATAAGGACACCACCAATGCATAGCCTGTTACACAGACAACAATAATTGCGACTAAACTCGCGATAAAGCGACCGCTAAAATAGCGTTTCATCATTAAAAGATTTTTAATATCCACCATCGGACCAAAGACCAAAAAGCCGACAACTGGCCCTGTACCAAACAAGCTTAATAAAGAAGAACCAATAAAAGCATCCGCTTCTGAACAAAGAGACATCGCTAAAGCTAAAAACAGCATCACAACGACTGCTAAAATTTTATTTGAACCTAAGGTCAACATAACCCCAGTTGGTAAATACGTTTGCATCGCAGCGGCAATTAGACCACCAATCATTAAGTAACGGCCAGTATCAAAAAATTCATCTACGCTATGTTCTAATACATGACCTACCTGCTGGATAAATGTTTTCTTCGTTTGATTATGAACACTTTTTTCATGATGATGGCTATGACTGACATTTGCCACAGCTTGTTGCAAGTTCGCGTCTTTAATAATGCTTTGTTGGTTAAAATAAGCCAACCAAACGCCAATCACCATGGCAACAATTAAACTGCCAATCACGCGTAAAAATGCATACCGCATCGAATTTCCAAAGGCAATAAAAGTAGAAAAAATGACAATTGGATTAATAATCGGTGCTGTTAGCATAAAAGCAAAGGCTGTGTGATTGGGCACTCCTTTTTTAACAAACTGATTGACTATCGGCACAATCCCGCATTCACAAGAAGGAAAGAAAAAGCCCAAACCACACCCTACTGCAATTGCGGCCAATTTATTTTGGGGCAATAGGCGCTGGACCCTTTCAGGTGTTAAAAAAACGTAAAGTGCACCGGAAATAATACAGCCTAATAAAACAAAAGGTAAAGCTTCAATCACAATTGATAAAAAAATCATACTCATTTGTAAGATTGAATCAGGTAAATGACTAAACATTAAAAGACTCCTTTAGCTATTTCAATATGTAAATTTGTTGTTTCAGCAAAAAGAAAAACCCTTCATATAGGGGTCAATGCAGAACATAATTTTTTTAGCTTGTTTTTTCGTCGCTTTAATATACGCTTTTTCGTAAAATCTCACAAGTCTGTCGCAAAAAAATTAAGCTTTCATTTACCTTTTCAAATGAAAAACAGCTGATTTGACTTTTATTGACCAAAATCTTACATTAAAGATGAAAACAACGAAAAGTAGGTGAGTGAATGATCCAAATTACAGATTTTAACAGCGGATTACAACAATTAAACCAAGAAAAATTAGCGATTGCCTATATCTCTCAGCCTGGCTGTAGCGTTTGCGTGGCGGTAAAACCGCAACTAGAAGCTCGTTTTGCCAAAGATGTCCCAATTTACCATTTTGATGGGAGTAAATTTCCTGAAGTTGCCGGTCATTTTCAAGCTCTGACAGCACCTCTAGTCGTTTTATTAAGTCATGGCAAAGAATTAACCCGTTCAGCTCGTTTCATCGATTACCCTGCCTTGACAAAAATCATCGCAGAATTTTCTGATGAAAAACCTGATTACGTTGAACTTTTTCGCTAATAACTTTATAAACTCCCTTAGTTTCTGCGTAATCAGAGGCTATTTAAAATTTTAGCCTTTCCTGCTAATCAAAAAAAGAAAGACCTAAGCAGATGTAGCGTCACTAAAAAGTTTAACTTTTTAATGATGCTATCCCTACTTGGTCTTTCTTTTTTATTTTTCGTCTTGTGAATGTAAGAAATAAATCAATGTTTGTAATTCATTAGTTAAGTCGACGTTTTGAATTAAGACGCTCTTAGGTGCGCTAAGACGAGCTGGAGTAAAGTTCAAAATACCTTTGATTCCAGCCGCAACAAGTTCATCTACGATTCCTTGTGCAAATTCTGCTGGTACCGTCAAAATGGCGATATCAATTTCTTGAATTTTAATTTGCTCGACCATGTCCCGCATTGCATAAACAGGAACCCCGTCAATGATGCGACCAGTAATTTCTTCATCTGCGTCAAAAGCTGCGCTAACGCGGATACTATTACTTTGGTGGAATTTATATTTTAATAGGGCTGTCCCTAAATTACCAACACCGACTAAAGCAACGTTAGTCATATGATCTTCGTTTAATGTTTTAGCAAAGAAATTCATCAATGCCTCCACATCATAACCATAACCTCTTTTGCCAAGCTCACCAAAATACGAAAAGTCGCGACGAATAGTGGCACTATCGACTTGTACGGCTTCGCTAAGTTCAGTTGAAGAAACCTTTTGTTTTCCAGCATTATTTAAAATCCGCAAATAGCGGTAGTATAAGGGCAAACGCTTTGCTGTTGCCTTAGGGATATGATGATCTTTCAACGTGTACGCCTCCATTTGTGAATTTTTCACGTAATTTACTGACAAATCATAACAGGACGTACCAGCAAATGCAATTTCTCTGCTCACAAATTTGTGAATTTTTATTTTTGCTTTCTCCTGTAATATACACTAGTAGGAAAATTATGATAGACTACAACTGATACGCTGAATTTTTTTGCTAATTTTTTTAGCTTTATTTTAAAATTTGTGAAAAAACAGTCAGATGACATATTTCATTCAAAGGAAGATTATCCATGATATTATTACAAGCAAATCAAATTGCTCGCCTTTTTGGCGCAGAAGTCTTATTTCGCAATATTCATTTAGAGATTGCTACAAAAGCACGCATTGGACTGGTGGGGCGTAATGGGGCCGGCAAATCCACTCTATTAAAAATCATCGCCGGCATTGAAGCCCCCGATGAAGGAACAATCGCTAAAAATAAAACTGCAACCTTAGGATATCTAGCCCAAGATACCGGCTTAACTTCTGAGGCAACAATTTGGGATGAAATGCTGACCGCTTTTGAAAAGGTCCGACAAATGGAACAGCGGATGCGAACTTTAGAAGTCAAAATTTCAGAAAGCAATCCCAGTGGTAGTGATTATGAAAGTACCTTAAAAGAGTACGATAAATTACAACACGATTTTGCTGATAGTAACGGCTACGGTTATGAAAATGAAATCCGCTCTGTTTTACACGGTTTTCAATTTGATGAAAGCTTTTATCAGCAAAAAATTAACAACCTTTCCGGTGGCCAAAAAACGCGACTGGCTTTAGCCCGCATGCTTTTGCAAAAACCAGATATTTTAATATTAGATGAACCTACTAACCACTTAGATATAGAAACGTTAAGCTGGCTAGAAAACTATTTACAAAACTATAGCGGTGCCTTACTGATTGTTTCTCACGACCGTTACTTTTTAGATAAAGTAACCAATGAAATTTACGAGTTGAGTCGTCATAAAATGACTCACTACAAAGGCAATTACAGTCGCTATTTGGATTTAAAAGCCGCACAATTAGCCAGTGAATGGAAAGCCTATGAAAAGCAACAACAAGAAATTAATAAGCTAGAAGATTTTGTTGCGCGAAATTTAGTCCGCGCCTCGACAACCAAAAGAGCCCAAAGTCGCCGCAAACAACTGGAAAAAATGGAACGGCTAGATCGACCTCAAGGTGCAGAAAAATCAGCACATTTTCTTTTCCATATTGATAAAGTGTCTGGTAATGTCGTTTTACAATTAAACGATGGGGCAATTGGCTACAGCCCCACTGATATTTTAGCCCAACCTGTGGACTTAGATATTCGCCGACAAGACGCCATTGCTTTAGTCGGACCAAACGGCATCGGCAAGTCTACGTTATTAAAATCCTTAATCGGACAGCTTCCGTTTATCCGCGGCGAAGCCCAATTAGGGGCGAATGTTTCCATTGGCTATTACGATCAAGGCCAAGCAGACTTAAACAGCAATAAAACGATTCTACAAGAATTATGGGATGAACATCCTACTACCCCAGAATTAGAAATTCGCAATGTCTTAGGGAGCTTCTTGTTTTCTGGTGAAGATGTGGATAAGCCAATTAATTTATTAAGTGGTGGTGAAAAGGCACGTGTCGCATTAGCAAAACTGGCAATGGATGAAGAAAACTTTTTGATCTTAGATGAACCTACTAACCACTTGGATATCGATAACAAAGAGGTCTTAGAAAATGCCTTGATCGACTACGAAGGAACTTTGCTTTTTGTTTCCCATGACCGTTACTTCATCAACCGAATCGCCACCAAAGTCATCGAGCTGTCCCCAGAAGGCAGTCGGTTATTTTTAGGTGATTACGATTATTATCTTGAAAAGAAAAAAGAAGAAGAAGAAATTGCCGCCCTACTCGCTGCGGAAAACAACGACACACCCGTTGTTATCTCCGCTGGTAAAGAAAACTTCCAAAAAAGTAAAGAACAACAAAAACTTCTCCGCAGCCTACAACGTAAAGTAGGCGATGTGGAACAAAAGATGAGTGAGACAGACGAAATAATCGACCAACTAGAAGCCGAAATGGTAAAACCAGAAATTTTAGCTGATCATCTGCAACTACAAGAATTAAATGAAAAATTAGAGGTTGCCCGTAGTAAACAAAACGAGCTGTTAGAAAAATGGGAAGAATTAAGCCTGGAATTAGAAGAATACGAATAAAAGGTTGCCACTAAACGTGATCAGCTTTTTACAAATAAGAGCAGAATTGTTGGAAATCCTTCTTCAAATTTTTGAAAACTTGTCTTAAAGTAATTTATTCATGTGAAAATTTTATACTTTCTGCCCATAAAAAATGTCTAGCACAAAAGTCAATCTGACAATTGCGCTAGACATTTTTAATTTACGGCATAATAGGCTCTAATTTTATCGCGTTTGTATTCTTTAATTATTTTTAGCGCCCGTTTACGGGTTTTAATATTGGGGCTTTTCAGCCTGCGATAGGCACTCGCCAAATCTGTTTTTTCCATCATCTTCCTCCTTATTTTTTTAAGCTTAAAAAAACTTAATTTGCTGTCTATTTCACTTCTGTAAATATCACTTTTTGACGTAACTGAGGTGAATATTTTTTTAGCGTTAAGCGTTCGGGGTTGTTACGTTTATTTTTACTCGTTAGATATAAACGTTCTTTTGTTATAGGCGACTCTAAGATAATATTTTGACGCATTTTTTAACCTCCTAGCGCTCTTCTAGATACATTTGTAGCTGCAAAGTTTCATCATAGTCAAAAACGTTGGCAGCTAACGCTTGTAACAATTCATTTTTAAAATCCAAAGTTATTTCCCAAAAACCTTCAATTTGTTGGAATAAGTCTGCATCATAGTTTATAAAAATAGGATACAAAGCTAAGAAATCCTCAAAACTCAAATCTTTTTCTTCGTAAAAATCTTTAATCATGCCATTTTCCAACGCACTTTCAGTTGGCATGCCAGTTTGGGTAATCAAGCCAGCAGCCACCATATCTTTATAAATTTGACTTTTTTCAAGTAGAATCCCGTTTTTTTCCTGTTGATAATTAAAGCAGTCTTCCACTAAAGGCGGATAAATAATTTGCAAACTTCTCCCTCCTTTATTTTTCCTCTGCCACATTGCGCCCTTTGTAATATCCTTTTAAAGAAACGCGATGAGAACGTCTGTAATCTCCCGTAGCAGCATCAAAAGAAATTTCTGGTCGTTTCAAATTTTGATGGGTTCGTCTAAGCCGTTTTTTCATTTTTGATGTTTTTCGTGCAGGTACTGCCATTTTTCATTCCTCCAAATCACGTGTTTATTTCTTACCAGCTAGCCTTTTTCACGCCCGGAATTAACCCTTTGTGGGCTAATTGGCGGAAATTGATACGGGACATCCCAAATTTACGCATATACGCCCGAGGACGACCATCGATTTGATCGCGGAATTTCAAGCGATTGGGATTGGAGTCTTTTGGTAGTTTGGCTAAAGCAACATAGTCTTTTGCTGCTTTTAATTCCCTACGTTGCACGGCGTATTTTTCAATTAAAGCTTCTTGTCTTTTCGCTTTTGCAATTTTTGATTTTTTTGCCATTTGTCTTACCTCTTTTCGTTTTTCATTATATAAATCGTAATCGTTTCGTTTTGAACTCCATTACATTACCAACTTAAAAAAAATTTGTCAACACTTAAATAACATGAGTTTCAATTCAGATGAATCACCTATCATCTTTTGTACTGACTAAGTCACTCATTTTATTTGAAAGTATCTTTTTTTAATGACGCTTTCAAACGACTGATAAAATTTAAGGTTTGGTAAATCAGACCCATGACCGATATCTTTTTTTAGAATTTTGCTTTAGAGTAAACCCAGTATGAATCAAAAGCGAGGTGTTTTCATGGCAAAAAAGAAATCCCGCCAACCCCAAATAATTTTTATCGGTTTTTGCATGCTTATTTTAGGTGTAATTTGGCTTTTTTTTATAAACCCTACGCAGGATACTCCATTACAAAGTGCAAGCATTAGTCAAGAGGAGTATAGTCAACAAGCCAATCATACTTTAAAAGGAAATCAGATCCCCACACCTTTGATTTTACAGACAGACGAACGTTGGGCTAATGATACCTATGGTAGTGGCGATAACAATACACTAGCCCAAAACGGCTGTGCAATTTTATCTTTGACAATGGTGCTTTCTTATTTTGAAGGAAAAGAAGCCGTCCCCCAAGATATTTTAAATTGGGCCCAAAATAATTATTTTGTTGCCGGACAAGGAACTGCTTGGCAAATTTTTAGTGATTTTGCTCATCACTACCAACTGCAATATCATGATTTAGGTACTGATTTTCAAAGTGTGCAACACTACTTACGGCAAAAAATCCCCGTTGTCGTCTCTGTCAAACCGGGTCGTTTTACCGATGTGGGACATATTATGGTACTTGGAGCAGAAGCAGACAATCAAATTTTAGTTTTAGACCCTAATGATACGCCCGCAAAAGCAACTTACAAAGAATTATTTCATCCCCAAGATTTAACAAGTGAGGCTGTCCATTATTGGGCTTTCACCAAAAGCTAGGCTTTTCTTACTGTCTTAATGAGTATAAATAATAGCCGCTAGCAGTTTAATTGACTTGCTAGCGGCTATTTTTTTAGAGCTTTTATTTTTTTAACATTTTTTCAATCCGATCTAATTGATTCTGTAATAAAATAATTTCCTTTTTCAACTCAGCCAATTCACTATCCTCTTCCACTTGTCGCATGGCTTCGTTTTTATGGCTGAAATAAGAGGTGATTGTTGAGGTCAAGATCCCGATAAAACCAATCCCTAATAGCATCAGAACTGCGGCAATCAATTTACCAGCATCAGTCGTAGGGGCAATGTCTCCATACCCAACTGTGGTAACTGTAACAATTGCATACCACAAAGCGTCTGCAAAAGAGCGATTTTCTGCAATAGAGAATAGTCCGGCTCCAATCACAATAATCCCTAAACTAATATAAAGGACATAAATAAAACCATTGGTATATAAAATACTGCGCTTATTGCGCGACAGCTTCCCAAATAGTCCGATAATTCGGGCAATACGATTAATACGGGCAATTTTGCCAAAATGCGCAAGTCCTAGTACTCCAAAAATGAAGTTAAGGGGCAAAATCGCAATCAAATCAAAAATATTCTTTTTGAAAAAAGTTTTTTTAGCTGGATCAACAAGCAAACGCCCACAATAATCAATGGTAAATAAAATCCAAATCAAATAATCAACAACACGAAACGGATTTTCATTAATATTAATGACAGATGCAAAATCTAACAGCATCAAAATAATCCAAATAATGGATAAGGTTAAATTTAAAACGTGATATTCATGATTATACTCGTTCAATTTCTTTTGTAACTTTTTGAGCATTTCATCACCTCTTGTCTTTTCTATTCTAGCCATCGTTTTACTTTCTCACAAGAATTTTGTCGCTTTTTTCCATAATTTTGAAAAGTTTCTTTGTAATCGTTTCCCATTCCTCTATACTAGAAAGTAAGAAAAGGCCGTTTTATTTCGTATTTTGGTTATAAAATTTTGCTACACAGGATTCGTTTTGCTTTTTCGTAAGCCAAAAGTTCAAAAAATAAAGGAGTGATGTAGATGCGAATCGGAATTGCCAAAGAAATTAAAAATCATGAAAATCGGGTGGCACTACCCCCAAGTGGTGTCTTAGAGCTCGTGAAAGCTGGCCACACTGTCTTAGTAGAAAGCGAAGCTGGCTTGGGTTCTGGTATTTCTGATGTGGCGTATCAAAAAGTTGGCGCACTTTTGACCGATGCTGCTGAGGTTTGGAACTGCGACATGGTGATGAAAGTAAAAGAACCACAGCCAAGTGAGTATCAGTATTTTAGAGCAGGGTTAGTTTTATTTACTTATCTCCATTTAGCTGCCAATAAAGAATTAACACTTGAATTGATGAAAAGCGGTGTTACAGCGATTGCTTACGAGAATGTTCAATTAGCAGATGGTAGTCTACCACTACTTTCTCCGATGAGTGAAATTGCAGGTAGAATGGCCGCACAAATTGGGGCACAATATTTACAGCGAACATTTGGTGGTAAGGGAATTTTACTTGCGGGTGTTCCAGGTGTCCGCCAAGGTAATGTCGTCATTATCGGTGGTGGCGTTTCAGGATATAACGCGGCACGTTTAGCACTTGGTTTGGGAGCACGAGTGACGATTTTAGATGTAAATATCAATCGTTTAAAAGAATTGGATGATATTTTTAACGGACAAGTTCAAACTCTAATTTCCAATGAACTGAATATTCGTAATTCGTTAAAAACAGCTGATTTAGTCATTGGTGCTGTCTTACTTCCTGGTCACAAAGCTCCAGTTTTGGTGACAGAAGAAATGGTAGCCGCAATGCCCAATGAATCTGTTATCGTTGACATTGCCATTGATCAAGGCGGAATTTTTGCTACTGGTAGTAAAGTAACCACTCACAAAGATCCGACTTATATTGCGTCAGGCGTTATTCATTACGCTGTTGCCAACATGCCTGGAGCTGTACCTCAAACTTCAACTCATGCCCTAAGCAATGCTACATTGCCTTACGCAAAATTATTAGCAACAACTAATTTAGAAGATTTATTACAATATAACGATGCCTTGTATCATGGGGTCAATACGTATAAAGGGCAATTAACCCTGCAGGCTGTTGCAGAAGATTTGGATTTACCCCATACAGAATTGTCCGCGCTAATTTAAAAAGGAAAGATTTGTTCTTTAGTTAATACGATTATTTATTAAAAAATGTTCTGTCAAAAAATAGCTAAGGAAAATAAAAGTAGGAATATTATTGGTGGAATATTAGTCTTGCTGTTTCTTAACCAAATGATTGAACCCGCTGTTTTAGGCGAGACAGATTCTAGTGAGTACTATATAAAGGTGATCATAAATGTGCTCGCTATATCGTGTTAGCTTGTATATTTGCAGCAATTGGTATCAAGTTCCTTTTTGATAAAGACTAGTTCAAAAGTAAAAAGCAAGTCTAGAAAGAAAAAAAGCGGAGGTAAAAGAGATGGCGATAGCAGGGATTTTATGTCTGATGCTGTTTGCGGTGTTGGCATTTGGAATTCGGCAGCCGGCAGTAGAACGTTTGGATTCCCAAGTGACAGAAAAAGTAGTCAGCCTGCGGCGTCCAGCTATAAATAAAGTGATGTTCTTTTTTACCCAGTTGGGGCGCTTTTCCGGCGTCGTAGTGGTGATGATTGCACTGGCGCTGATCCCTGGATTCTGGTGGAAAGTAGTCCGGCCGGCGGGAATTGCCTTAACGATTAGCTGGTGGCTGGCATTTGCCATGAAGCGGGGAATGAAACGACCACGACCAGAGGGAAAGCGACTAATCGAGGAGACAGACCATAGCTTTCCCAGTTTCCACGCTACCTGTTCGGCGGCGCTATACCTTAGCTTAGCATTGGGCAGCTGGGCTCTTTATCCGCAACTAGCCTTCTTATTGGTTGCAGCAGCCGTGACAATCGCCGGGCTGATTGGATTTTCCCGTATCTATTTGGGCGTCCATTTTCTGACAGATGTTCTAGGAGGCTGGCTCTTTGGTAGCGGAGTTACCCTATTAGTGTGGGCAGTACTGGCACATGTGTAGAAGATGCGCCAAAAAAATCACAACAGCTTTTTTATAAGCTATTTTTTTCGATGTTTATGGTGCTTTAGATCTATTTAAGCTATAGCGCTATTACCTTTTCAAAAATCCTTGTGCATTTTATTTGCGTTTTTAGTATAGTTTTTAGAAATACCGATAATGAGTTATTATCCCAGTAAATTTTAAAGCACCATAAAAAACGACCTTTGTAAGGTTAGTCTAAGAGCTAAACTTTACAAAGGTCGTTTTCTTCCTTTTTATTCCTTATCCACCAATTTGACTCATGTGTCGCCAAGTAGGTTGCCGCTCTTTTACTTTTTCTTGTTCATCTAATGCCATTTGATGATTTTCTGGCTTATCGTTTAAAGCCGTAACCACAGCTGCTTCAAAAGCTGCCGCGTCATCTAGTTTGTTACGCAAATTAATTTCATCTGCCCAATAAAGGCAAGATTTTAAACAACCATCTGCTGTAACTCGCAGGCGATTGCAACTTTCACAAAATTGACAACTTACAGGGTGGATTAAACCAAAAGATCCCTTTGCGCCTTTAATTTGATAATTCTCTGAAGGGCCATTACCGGACAATGTCAGTTTTTCATATGCCCAACCTTCAGTCTGACAAATTGTAAAGACTTCTTTTACCCCGGCATAGCCTTGCGTCCAATTCTTTTTTTGACTGGCAATTGGCATAAATTCAATAAAGCGTACATTAACCGGCTGAGTTATCGTATAACGCAAAAAATCCCTTAATTCCGTTTGATTTTGTCCATTTATAACAACTGTATTTAGTTTAATAGCTTTAAAGCCTTGCTGACTAGCAGCATCAATTCCTGCAAGCACTTTTTCTAATTTGCCACCCCGCGTCATCTGGTGATACTTTTTAGCATCAAAAGTATCTAAACTGATATTTAACCGATCAACCCCTGCTTTTTTTAAGTCAGCAGCCATTCTTGGTAAAGCCAGCCCATTTGTCGTCACTGATAAATCTTCAATCTCGTCAATTGCCTTAATTCCTGCCGCAATTTCCAGTATATCTTTGCGTAATAAAGGCTCGCCACCCGTTAAACGCACTTTTTTGATGCCCATTTTAGCGAAGTGTTTTACTAAAGTAATAATTTCAGTAGCGCTTAAAACTTTTTCGTGGGGAAAAAATGGTAGCCCTTCTTCTGGCATACAGTATACACAACGTAAATTGCAGCGGTCCGTAATCGAAAGACGTAAATAATCATGCTGGCGGCCAAAACGATCCTGTAAAGTTTTTTCTTGTTTTTTTATAAGCATTGCATTTGTCATGTTAACCTCCACTTACAGGTGGAATTAACGCTACTTCATCTGTCTTAGTCAAAGAGATTGTTTCATCTTGCACAAAATTTTGATTTACTGCCACACTACAAGTTTCAATTTCAGCAGCATAATTCGGGTAAGTCTTGGCTACAATTGCCAATAAATCTTCTTTTTTTATTTCTGTTGGTAGTGCTACGCTAATTTCCGGCGCAATCGCTTCAGCCAAATAAGCAAATAATTTAATGGGTATCATTGGCTTAAACCTCCCCAGCGGACTTTATCTGTATCGTATTCTTTTTTCCAAATTGGAACATTTCTTTTCAAATGATCAATTAAATATTCACAGCCTACAAAAGCATCTTTACGGTGGGGACAAGCCACCCCGATAAATACCGCTTCTTCGCCAATTTTCAATTCTCCTAAACGGTGAACCAAAACGACTTTTGCGCCTTTTGCTTCGACTTTAGTCGCTAAATTTAAAAGCTCTTTTTCTGCCATTTCTTCGTAGGCTGTATAGCCGATCCCTTTTGTTTGGATTGCACCGGTCCACTCGCGAATGACACCCGCAAAAGTAACGATGCCACCATATCGGGGATCTTTTAATTGATTATAATAAAAGGCAACATCAATTGGTTCTGTCTGTAATTTAACAAGCGCCATAACGTTTCCTCGCTTTCTAATTTGTGAGATACTGAACGTATTGTAATGCTTTCTGATAAAAAAAGAAATAAGTGCACTCCCCAATTCCCTTTTTTTTATTCTTATGTTATGTTAACGTGAGAATTTTTGTCTTTTTAGCTACTACTATGACTATTTTTTAAGGAGGTTGTCATGGAACGATACGATCGTCAAATCCGAGTCAAAAAAATTGGCCCCTGCGGCCAAGAAAAAATTGCCCAAGTCCACGTTTTAATCGTTGGCTGCGGAGCACTTGGCAGTTATACAGCAGAACAGCTGCTGCGCATGGGGATTAAAAAAATGACTTTACTGGATTTTGACTATGTGGAGTTAAGTAATTTACAACGGCAAACCCTTTTTACCGAAGCTGATGCCACAAATAACGTTGCCAAAGTCGAAGCTGCAAAAAATGCTTTAAGTAAAATTGATAGCAGTGCGAAGATTTTTGCTTATAAAGAAAGTTTCAGCGATTACATTTTGCAAGAAGAAAGTTGCCCTGATTTAATCTTAGATTGCTCTGATAACTATCAGGTTCGTGAAGAAATTAATAACTATTGTCACTACTATAAAATTCCTTTTGTTTTTGCTGCGCTAGCGGCCACAAGTGGACAGGTGATGGCTATAAATCCTGTCGATGCCCCTTGTTTAGGTTGTGCATTGCCACAATTAGACGCTCTTATTCAAAAAGATTGTGATTTATTAGGCGTCATAACACCTTTAGTGCCAATGATTAGTAGTTACCAGGTCAGTCTGGCTTTAAAAATCATCACAAATCCAAAAGAAGTTATCTGGGATGAAATGCTTTATATCGATGCTTGGTCTTACCAGTTACAAAATTTTAAAGTAAAAAAACAAGCTCATTGTAAATACTGCCAAAAAACAGAATTAAAAAACGCTCCACAAAATTTTATGATAAAAAAAATGTGCGGTCAAAATGTCTTTTCCACTCAAATACCCGCAGCTACTTTCGTTCTAATTGATCACTTTTGTCAAAAACAGCAGTTGCCATTAAAGAAAAATCCATTAGCCGCTCGCTTTACTTGGGATGACTATGAGTTCACCTTATTTCCCAATGGCCGTCTTCATTTTTATGGCTTTACCACTAGCAAGTCGATTCAACCGTATTTAGACAATCTTGTAAAAGGAGCTTTAATTGCCCATGAAAGTTAATGTAAGTATCCTCACCGTTAGCGATACCCGTAGTCTTGCAGATGATTTTTCCGGCCAGCTGATTTTTGAATTATTAACAAAAAAAAATTTCAATCCATCCCGACATATTATCGTTAAAGATGATTGCGCTGCAATTACCCATGGGGTCGGCTCACTGGTGGCTAATAGCGACGCAATTATTTTAAATGGCGGTACCGGTATCGCCAAACGTGATGTCACCTTTGAAGCCATCACACCACTTCTAGTGCAGGAAATACCGGGCTTTGGGGAATTATTTCGTTATCTTAGCTTTAAAGAAATTGGCAGCCACGCCCTTGCTTCTCGCGCTTTAGCGGGTTTTACCCAAGATGATACTTTGCTTTTTTGTTTACCTGGTTCCACGAAGGCTTGTCAGTTAGGCATGGAAAAACTCATCTTACCAGAATTAGTCCATCTATTAAAAGAGCGCCGAAAATAAATGCTACTCATTTTTTATGATGAATAAAAAACACCCCAAATGGACAATGCAACTTGTACTTTTTACGTTGCATTGTCCATTTGGGATTATTTATTTCTTCTTTAAAAAACTAAGTGTTGCTTATTGCTTGGTGTAATGCCCACTTTTACCACCAATTTTTTCTACCAAGTGACAGTCAGTAATCACCATGCTCTTATCCATTGCTTTACACATGTCGTAAACTGTTAATGCTGTAATTTGACACGCCGTTAATGCTTCCATCTCTACACCTGTCTGCCCATTTACTTTGACTGTTGCTTGAATAGTCAACGTATCAACTTCATTATCGGTAAATAATATATCCACGCCACTTAGAAGTAGCAAATGACACATCGGAATTAATTCACTCGTTTTTTTTGCTGCCATAATACCTGCTACTTGGGCGACAGCTAACACATCCCCTTTTTTTACTTGGCCTGCTTTAATCCGTTGTAACGTCTCTTTGGTCATTTTTACTGTCGCTTGTGCCGTTGCCATCCGGTAATTTACCTTTTTGTCGGTGACATCTACCATTTTTGCCCGCTCTTGTTCATTGAAATGCGTTAATTCATTGTTCATTTGTCTTTGCTCCTGTTCTTTGACCCAGTTTTCAAACCAAGTCTGGCTTTTCTCCTTAGAGGTTAAATCTATTAATTTTGCACCTCTATTTTCAGGAAAAATCGTCCCCACATAATCAAAGGGACCAAATTTTGAAAAATCAGCAACTTCATCTTGTGGACGCAACAACAATAATTTGGGATATTTCTCCCATTTGAAGCCCTCTATTAAAACCAAATCTGTTTGTGGTCGGACAAAATCATTGATTTCAGTCGCTAACAAAACTTTTTTTTCAGGCTGACGTACTTCATGCCAAAAAAAACCACCGTCTTGCTGCATTCCTACCTGATCTGCTCCCGCCTCACTAAAGCGCGCCGTATCTGTACCTGCTACATCCATTGCCACACTATGATGGGTATGTTTAAACGCGGCTGTTTTTAAGCCTAACTGTTGACTTGCTTGAATGAAATTGATCATAGTTGTGGTCTTGCCACTTTTTTTCTTGCCAATTATTTGTAAGGTAAGCACCAAACTTCTACCTCCGTTCCTGCAGTTACAACTGTATCATGGGGAATTTTAAAAAAGCAGGTTGTCAAATGCAAGTTTCCTAAGGCGCTGGATTGATCGCTGCCGACTAATGAGACCACTTTGCCGGTCGCAGTTTCTGCCCACGTTCCCCGTAAATAACGATCAAAACTATTTGGCTTTTGATAATCATGCGCCAATTTCATCTTCGTAATTTTAATTTCAGTGGAATTTCCTTGCATATTTTGCAATAAACTCTCAAATAATAAATAAAAGCCAGTAAAACAGGCTCCTGGATTACCTGAAAGTGCCATGACTAGCGTTTTTTCATAGACAAACGCCGTAGTAGGACTACCTGGTCGCATGGCAAGTTTATTAAACAATAGTTGCCCACTTTCTTTGGCCGCAACTGCTAGGAAATCAAAATCCCCCACGGAAACACCACCGGTAGTCAAAATTAGATCGGCTTTTTTAGCTAAGTCGTCTAGCTTTTCTTCAAGACTTTTTATATCATCAGCAATTTGCCCACAATAGACGACTTTTCCACCATTTTCTTTTACTAAGGCTTCCAATAAAGGCCCATTCGAATTGTAAATTTTTCCAGCAACAGGCGCATCTTTTGGCTGTAACAATTCTGTCCCGGTCGCTAGAATTGCTACTTTTGGCCGCTTATAAACCAAGCAAGTCGCAAAACCAAAGGCTGACATCAAACTAATTGCCCCCGCATTAATGAGCGTTCCTTTTGTCAGTAAAACTGTCCCTTTTTCAAATTCTTCTCCAATTGGGGTTATATTATCATTACGGCTACCTGCTTTGATCACAACTTTTCCATCAGCTAACATAGGGGTGTTTTCCAGCATAATAACTTTTGCAACTTCATCAGGAACTTTTGCTCCGGTCATAATTCGGATCGTTTCTTTTGGCTGTAATTTTTTTTTCAGTTCAGATCCGGCTGGCACTTCAGCAGCAAGTGTTAAGGTAATCGGATAATCGTGATCATCTTCAGCTAAAATACCATAGCCATCATAACCCGAACGGCGAAAAGCCGGTTGTGGAAAAGGGGCTATTATATCTTGGGCTAAAGTATATCCCAACGTTTCTTCGACTTGTTTTTCTTGTGTTATTTTTTTTGGTACCACTGCTGCTAATCTTTCTTTTGCTTGCGCCAATGTAATAACATCTCGATTTAAATACATATCTTCACCTTCGCTTGCGTATTTTTTCACATATAGGGAACTCCCTAGCTGTTCTGACTTCTGCCCTATGATAAACTAACGAAGAGTTTTTGGCAAAGGGGGATTTTATGACAGTTGGAATTATTTTAGCCGGTGGTCACTCCAGTCGTTTTGGTAGCGATAAGGCGTTATATTTTGATGCACTTTATAAAGAGTACTGGGTTTGTTTGGCCTATCAAAAACTTGCAGCACTGACAGATACTGTTTTTATTTGCGGCAATGCTAATAATCAGCAAGCGCTAAAAAGCATATTGCCAAAATCTGCGATCGTGCTGACAGACTGTCTTCCATTTATTGACTGCGGCCCCTTAAGCGCACTTTATGCGGCGGCAAGTCAAAATCAGTGTGGGACTACCAGACAAGACTATTTGATCCTCGCCGTAGATTATCCTGATATTAGCCAAGATAGTTTGTCTGCGCTTCTTTCAAAACGTAATTGCTACTTACAAGATGCTAACCAGAAGAATCACTACACGGTAGCCCATTTGTCTTTTTGTAAAGATGACCTGACGTACTTTTTAACAAAAAACAAACGAATGAAAAATTTTTTAACTTATCTTTTAGCCATCCCAATTTTTGCCGATCAAAACGTAGTAAATCAAAATACATTATAGAAATGAGCGCTTAACATGAAAAAAATCGTCTTACTTGTCCCTTTATTTCTGCTAACGTTAGGTGCTGCCGGCTGCACTAAAAAAGAAGCTGCCCAAACACCTTCTCCGCAACCAGAAGTGACCCTTCACTATTCTGCAGCAGCGAGCTTAAAAGATGCCTTAGGTGAAATTGAAAAAAATTACGAAAAGGCCAATCCCTCCATTCATTTAGATATTGATTATGGTGGTTCTGGTGCAATTCGTGAAAAAGTTGTCGCTGGCGCCCCCATGGATGGTGTTTTATTAGCAAGTAAAGCCGATACAGATAAATTAATTGAAGCTGGCAAATTGGAAGCTGAAAATAAGTTGTTAGAAAATACTTTGGTAATCGTCAAAAACAAACAAGACGATCGCAAGAAAGCTGATCTAGCAACTATTGTAGCTGATGCCAAAAAAATCGCCATCGGTAACCCAGAAACCGTTCCAGCTGGACAATATGCAAAACAAAGCTTGGAAAAAGCTGTCTTATATAATGCCGTCAAAGAGCACCTTGTTATGGCCAGTGATGTACGCCAAGTATTAGCCTATGTTGAAGCAGGCAATGCAGAGGTTGGTTTTGTCTACAAGACAGATGCCCTTACCAGTGATAAAGTTGCCGTTTTGGCAGATGTGGAAAATGATTTGCACGAAGATATTTTATACTATACTGGCGTTGTAAAAGACAGCAAAAATAAAGCAGCAGTCACAAAATTCAATACCTACTTAGGCAAATCAGAAAGTCAAATAGTTTTAGAAAAATAGGGCTTTACTATGGCGCAATAAGAATAATATACCCTTACAATTGCGCGTAACTACGAGAAAAGGAGTTGAACTATTTGCTAAGCCCACTCCTGCATTCCCTGATTGTGGCGACAGTTGCGACAATTATCGCCTTTTTAATTGCATTGCCCTTTGCCTATTGGGATGTTTATTATCCTTATCGCGGCAAAAAAATTGTCGAAATTATTTTTTTACTTCCCTTGGTCTTACCCCCAACGATTGTTGGATTTTATTTATTACAGTTATTTGGCCGTTATGGCGTTTTAGGCCAGTTATTGGAACAAGTCAATTTCTCATTAATTTTCACTTTACAAGGTGCCACTTTGGCTACTGTCATCGTGATTTTACCGTTAATATTTCAAGGATTAAAAGGAGCCTTTGCGGCCGTTCCTAAAAACTTGATTGCCGTTGCCAAAACGCTGTCAGCAAATCGGCGTGAAGTCTTGTGGCGCGTTATTTTGCCCAACTGTTGGCACAGCCTGGTTGCAAGTATTATCCTAGCTTTTTGCCGGGGGTTAGGAGAATTTGGCGCTAGTTTAATGGTCGCAGGTTTCATCGAAGGTAAAACAGATACCCTTGCTACCGCCATTTATTTTGCTGTACAACAAGGAAATCAAAACTTAGCCTATACGTTAAGTTTTATTAATGTGGTTATCGGGATTATTTTACTGCTTTTCATTCAACTACTTACCTATTATCAAAAAAGGAGCTTTTAGATGAGTTTAAAACTACAAATTAAAACCCAACTAACTCCTAAAAATCTAACTTTTCATTATGATTTTTTTGCTCCGGTAACGGGACTTAGCGGTCCTTCCGGCGTGGGCAAAACAACTATTTTAAACGCCATTGCCGGGCTTATTACAGCCGATGATTGCAAGCTTACGTTTAACGATGTAACGTGGGAAGATACCCGTAAAAACTTTTCATTACCCACCAATCAACGAAATTTAGCCTACGTGATGCAAGATGTAGCTTTATTTCCTAATTTAAATGTCACAGAGAATATTCTATTTAGTCAAAAAACAGCTGTGAAGAAAAAACAAACACCCCCTGCTAGTGACTACTTAAGCTTTTTATCTACCCGTTTGAATATCACAAGTCTTTTAAAGCAGCCCATCTACAAACTTTCCGGCGGACAAAAACAGCGAGTTGCTTTGGCACGTGCCTTGTATAGTCGCCCCAAATTATTACTGTTAGATGAACCCTTTAATGGCTTAGATGATGAAATGAGGCAAGAGGCTATCACATTAACCAAAGAGCTTTTAGCAACTGAAAAAATCCCAGCCATTATTGTCAGCCACCATCGTGATGAATTAGAAGCCATGGCTGATGAAATTGTCCGGGTAAAATAAAACTTATCCTTGTATCCTATAAAAAAACTGTTATAGTAAAATTACCTTGGCAGGGGCGTTTATGCTCACAGACACAAAGAATCTTTCTTTGTGTCTTTTTTTGCACTAATTGCCAGCAAGCGAATTTGTAAAGCCAGACATTGTTAAGACTACTACTATTCTAATTTTTTTGTAAATACTCACATTTTCTTTTGCGATAAAAAAAGAGCTGGAGATTTATCACAGCTCTTATCATCTTTATTCTATTTATTCGACAACTTCAACTTCTTCAATACTTGCTTTTGCAACAGGCTTTTTAACAGTTGCCAATACAAAGTTGTGGGTAAAGTGATAAACCACATACCCAATAACTAACGTGATCAAAAATAATTTTGCACCAAAAACTTGATTGAAAAAATTCCCTGGCGCTGTATGTCCCACATTGATTAAAAAACGTGCCGTATTCAATGTCGCGATTAAGCTGATGGCCATCGGGAAAGTTAGAGCAGCAAAGGTGCCATCAAATGGTCGATTCACAAAATTTGGCAGACTTTTTAAGATATATAAGAAAATCAAACAAATTAACGCATATAAAAACGTTACAAGCATCATGTTTGGTTGTGCCGTTAAGTTAAAATAGCTAACCAAACACAGGCTAGGTGGTGCTAAAAAGATAGTTTTCATTAATTCTGTTTGGCTTGCCATGCCCAATTTCAAAATACGGATAAACATGGCCGGCACCAAAATAGCAGAAATTACAAAACCATAGCCCAGTAAAGCTTTTAAAATAATCGGATTTCCATAAGCTGTTCCCACCACCACTGGGACTAAAATTCCCACGTAGGTAACAAACCAAGAAGGTAAAAATGTATTAAGATTAAATTCTCTGATTACATTGCGCCAGGTGAAAAACAAAATATGAGCTGCGTGTACTACCACTGCCACATACCACATACCAATACCCAAAATTGGCAAGTAAGGATAGATATAACTGGATAAAATTGCCGTTAACATCATTACCGCAGCGTATAAACTGCCGGGGACAACTTGTGTATATTCTTTTTTAAAGGTATCAAAATGCAATACAATTTTGCTGATTGTTAAAACCCACACGATTAGTGCAAACCACATAACAAGATGGCGGATACCACTAAAACCAATGGCATTAAAAGCATTGGCTAATGTACATAAACCTACTGTGGTAGCCACCGCGCCTACCGGTAGTTTATCAGATCCTTGAATCATTTTTTTCATAACTTCACGCTCCTATTGGATTAATAAAAAACTATTTTCACGGAAAAATCCGCTGTGTTATTTGTTAAAAAGTGAGCAAGTAATGCTAGTAGCTTAAAGGTGTGCTTACTAGTTTTGAATGAAGCTGAAATCATGTGACGTCTCCACATTCAAATTTCCATGATCTCAGCTTCATACTCTGATAGCATCAAACTAGAAGTATTCCGCTATTTAAAAATACCCTTATTTCTACCTAATCAGATGCTAGCTCTACACTTGTCACAGCCTTAAAGTACAATGTCCACCTAAATTTTTAATCTGTACAAAAACCAAATTCAAAGTTTTCCGTCATATTAAAGAAATCCGAATAATTAATGTCAAACACACATTTTTTTAATTTATCAATCCGAATTTGCTCTTTGACCAATTGCGTCAAAATACCGCTGTAAGATAGATCTCCTTGAATAACTGCTCCTGTAATAATTCCATCTTTATGAATAATTTTTTTATATTGACCAGGACTTTCCCTTATTTCAACTTGGTAAGTATCATCCGCAGGAATTGGCGAGCCTAGGGACATGGTCTGGATTTTTAAGAAAGTCATAGTTGACTTACTGGCAAAAAAGTCTGTTAATACACGTTTTTGTCCCACCATATTACTTGCGGCAATAATTCCTTCTTTAACTGCTGCGGGCCAGATTGGATTTTTTCCGGATACATCACCGGCACCATAAACATTAGCAACATTTGTTTCCCCTAATGGATTAAACAACATGCCAAAACGATCCGTTTCAACGGGTGTACCTTCTAAAAATTGTACATTGGAACGAACACCTGTAGCGACAATCAATAGATCACAGGGAATTGTTGCCCCATCTGATAGGGCTAATTCTTTGACCTTGCCTGTTTCATCCATTAAAACTTCTTGAACGGCGGTATTATACCGTTGTTTCACACCATATGCTGCAAAGGCATCCTGATATCTTTGCGAAGCTTTATGGTCCAATTGAATTGGTAATAAGCGATCACCGAACTCGACTAAAGTTAAATCTTTGCCGTAATGAAGCAGACCTTCGACTGCATCAATTCCAACAAGTCCCACCCCCATGACAACAATGTTCTCTACTTGTGGCAATTTTTCTTTAATAAAAATAGCGTCGTCTAAATTCCGCAGCCCAATTACATTAGCGGCGTCTTTAATATTTTTAACCGGTGGAAAAAATGTCGAAGCACCTGTTGCAAGTAAAACTTTATCGTACACAACTTTTTTACCATCAGATAAAGTTAATACTTGTGTACTTGTATCAATGGCAGTTAAGGAAACGCCTTTTAGCCAACGAATATTATTCTTTTCAATAAAATTGGCGTCAGTAAAATTCAATTGCGAAACATCTCGTGAACCTTCCAAATAGTGATGCAATATACAACGGGAGTGAATGGCTTCGTCTTTTGAAATCAACGTTAAATTATCATTTGGCGCTAGCTTAGCCAATGTTTTTAAAGCATTAATCCCAGCAGCAGAAGCACCAACTACAACGTATTCCATTATTTAACCTCCTCTAGTGTAATTGCCTGCATTGGACACTTTTCTACACATTGTGGTGTCTTGCTTGGATGATCCAAACACATATCACATTTCATAATAACCTTGTGCTGCAGTCGATCGGCTTTTAATACCCCATAAGGGCAAGCCATGACACACATATAACAACTCGCACATTTGTCTTTATCATATAAAACATATCCCGTTTCGTAATCTTTATACATTGCACCTGTCATGCAAGTATACACACATTCAGGTAAATCACAGTGGCGACAAAAAATGGGAGAATTCACCCCTTCATCACTGACGACAACGCGATTACGAGGATCTTCCCCGTTGTGAGCCACAGAACAAGCGGTGACACAAGTTAAACAGCTGATACATTTATTACGATCAATCTTGATTCGTTTCATTTTTTAAACAGACTCCTTTTCAACCTTGTCGATACGCACTGGCGTGGATTTATAAGACGGTTCTTTTGAATACGCGTCATAAACCGATGGCGTCAACCGATTGACTTCAATATAATGCATCGGGGCATACAATTCATTTTCATTTACAAATTGCGAAACAATAACTTCAAATTTTTCGCTGTGGCCATTCATAGAAGATACATAAACGATATCTTTATTTTTTACATTTAGATCGCTAGCTTTTTGCGGATGCATTAAAACATAAGCCATTCTTTCCACGGCATCTTGCACTTCTAAAATCTCACGGGTTCTCGTTTGCGTGTGCCACTGCCCAACCGTTCCACGCCCGGTATTTAAAAGTAATGGAAATTCATCACATAAAGCAACAGGGTTTTCAACTGGTGCTTCAAAGACAAAATTGGCTTTTTTCGTTGGCGTATAATATTGACCATCTTCATATAAACGGCGTTCATCTGGGGTATGACTTTTTTTATGTGCTGGTGTGTAGGGCCATTGCACTCCTTTAGAATTTTCTAATTCTGCGTAGGTCACACCGGTAAAATCACAGGGCATATTAGCCGAACATTTTGCCATTAAATCAAAAGCTTTCGCCGGCGTTTCCCAACCATGCAATAGATTTTCTGCCTCCATCCCCAAAGCTTGACCCATTTGATAAAAGACTTGATAATCTGTTTTTTCATTTTCACCTAAAGTTAAAGCCGGGCGCATTGGAGATAGTCTGCGCTCTGTATTAATTAGCGTACCTTCTTTTTTTGTTCCAGGTACGACTGGGAAATAAACATCCGCACTAGCTGAAGTTTTAGTGTCATCATAAATATCTTGAACGATTAATAATTCCAATTTAGACATGGCTTCTTTAAAAGTATCGCTATTGGTCCAAGAATGAATTGGATTTGTTGCGGCAACCCACAAGGCTTTGATTTCCCCTGCATTAATTTTTTCAATAATTACGTTATAAGGTAACGTCGGTTTTTCCGGTAACCAACTTGGCTCAATTCCTAAAGCAGTTCCAACAATTTCTCTTCTAGTTTGATTATCATATTCACCACCACCATATAGGCCGGTCGTATTACTAAACAAGCGAGAACCCATGGCATTACATTGCCCTGTTAATGAATTCGCTCCGGTACCTGGACGGCCCATATTTCCTGTCATTAGTGCTAAATTGATAATTGCCTGTGCAGTCCGCACCGCTTCATACCCTTGATTAACTCCCATCGTCCACCAAAAGGAAACATTTTTACCAACGTGAATCAATTGCGCCAATTCTTCAATTTCACCTTCAGTCAATCCGGTTTCATTTGCACGACTTAGTGGATAATCTTTTAAAAATGCTTGGTATTCCGCAAATTTTTGCGTGTGTGCTTCGATATACTTTTCATCAAGCCAGCCTTTTTCAATCAGTAAATTTGCCAAAATATACATGAGCTTTAAGTCAGCTTTTGCTTTTAGTTTATAGTGGATATCGGCTTTTTTCGCTGTTTCAGACATGCGCGGATCAATGGCGATTATTTTTTTACCGGCAATTTTATTCGCGCGAATTCTTCCCCAAAAAACTGGATGTGCGACAACTGGATTTGCACCAATTAAAATAATGGTGTCGGATAATTCCACATCCTTTAAGGTATAAGGAGGTGCGTCAAAACCAAAAGCTTGCTTGTGAGCAACCACACTTGTTGCCATACAAAGCCGCGTATTGCCATCCACATTTCCTTTTAGATACGTTCGCATTACATGACCAAATAATGCCATCTCTTCCATTGTCAATTGACCTGTACTAATTCCTGCGATACTTTCCGGACCGTATTTTGCGCGGATTTCTTTTAATTTAGCGGCTGTATTTTTTAGACCATCTTCCCAAGTGACATAAGTAAAACTACCATCTTCTTGTTTTATCCTTGGTCTTGGATCTGGCTTGAATTCTTGGTGTTGACGGTTTAACCGCAAACCTTTAATACAAGAAAAGCCATCGTTAACCGGATATCCCGGCGTAGGAATAATTTTTACTATTTCTTCATTTTCTGTGTAAAAATCTAAATTACAGGCTAGTGCACAATAATTACAGGTGGATTGTGTTTTTTTCATACTTCGTCCCCTTAATTTTTATTCGTGATATTTTTCACTTGTTAATCAAAAAAAATAATGCAGCGCGGCATATTTTCTAATTCTCTTTTATTTTATAGCAAAAAAAAACAAACTATCATTAGGGAACTCCCTAGTTAACAGGCTAAAAATTCATTTATAAGGCCAATTAAATAACACCAATTGAGAATGATTATCACTTGCGTAAATAGATTTTTCTGCTGTTAATCTATTTTGTTGTAATAACAGTAAGGCAAGAAAAGTTGAAGGATTGGTGTATGAAACTGGCAATTTGAAAGGATCGGTAGTGTTAATACAGCCAAACCAAAGTTCTTCTTGTGAAAAATTCATACTTTCTTTATCGAAATAAAAAAAGACCGCAACAAAAGGCATTACACAAATACATCCAGTCTTTGTCTAAAAAAGACAATCAACAAGTGAGTATTTATGCTCTTTTGTTTCGGCCTTACTGTTTAATTTGTTTGCATTTTTTGCAGGATAGCGCGTTTGTAATCAAGAAAAGCAAGGGTTAAAGAAAAGTCGACTTCCTTATTTTCCGGACGAGAAACTGTAATAGTTTCTCGTATCACTCCTGGAGAGCCAGCCAGCAGATAAATCTGGTCAGATAAAAGAATCGCCTCGTCAATATCATGGGTAATCAGCAAGGTCGTCAATGAAAATTCTTTTTGCATCTGCAAAAACCACTGATGTAAATCGCGTTTTGTTATCGCGTCCAATGCACTAAAAGGCTCATCTAATAAAATTAACTCTCCTGAAAATAAATACGTGCGCAACAACGCAGCCCGTTGTCGCATACCACCAGATAAAGCATTGGGATAGACTTTTTCAACCCCTGACAGCCCAAATTCAGGTAAGTATGCTGCCACTTTTTTTAAAGCTGCCTTTTTCTTTACACCTTTTAAAATCAAGGGCAATGCCAGATTTTCTTCCATTGTTTTATAGGGAAGCAATAAATCTTTTTGCAACATATAAGATACTTTTCCCCTTTTACCTGTTATTTCTTCATTATTTAACTGAATACTACCTCTATCTGGCAACTCCAAGCCGGCAATCAGATTAAATAGTGTCGTTTTTCCAACACCGCTGGGTCCAAGCAAACTGACGATTTTGCCAGCAGGAACATGCAAGGAAATATCTGCAAGCACATCTTTATTCCCGTAACTTTTATTTATCCGCTCAACTGTTAGTCCCACTGTCATCACTCACTTAAATACGCATTGGTAAAACCAGTATTTTCCGGTATTTTTTTAGCAACTAATTTATTTTCTGATAACCAATCATAAAAGGCATTCCACCGTTTAGGCTCGATATATCCCCATGATTTGGCCTCTGCCTTATATTGCTGACTGATCCAAGCTTGACTTTTTTGAACTAAATTCTTATCTAACTCTGGAACTTCTTTACATAAAATATCTGCGGCGGCCTGCGGGTCTTTGATAGCATCTTCGTAACCTTTGCTAGCGGCGGCTAAGAATTTTTTAGCTGTTTTGGGGTTTTCTTTTAAAAACGTGTCGTTCGCAAAAATAACTGGTGTATAGTAATCAAATACAGGATTTATATCTTTGAAGTTAAAATAATCAATTGCTACATTATCAACTCCCGCTTTAATGCCTCCCCAACCATAAAAGATCCAAATGGCGTCGGCTTGTTTTTCTTTCAAAGCGAGAGGCTCATCAACAATTGTATTCGGAATTAATTTTACTTTATTAAAATCGCCACCATTATCTTTTGCCATGACATCTTTGATCATAGCTTTTTCAATTGGTGAATCCCACGTCGCGTAGGTTTTTTTCTCCAAACCTTTGGGATGATTTATCCCTTCACCTTTTCGCGAAACGATACCTGATGTATTGTGCTGCAAAATTGTAGCTACCGTTGTGATTGGTAAAGGTTTCGCGGAAACATAATCTGCGGCCAAAGAATCTTGGGCAGAGATACCAAATTGTGCTTTGTTACTAGCGACAATCATACTAGCGTCTCCATCAGAAGGTTGGACGATGGAAACATCTAAGCCAGCCTCTTTAAAATAGCCTTTTTCTTTGGCGACATATAAGCCGGTATGATTGGTGTTTGGGGTCCAGTCTAAAACAAACGTCACTTTTTCTAGTTTTGTTTCTTTTTTACTTGCTTGTCCACTGTGACAAGCACCTAATGTTATTAATGTTGTAACCAATAAAATACCACTGATTAATTTTTTCATTTTTGCTCCTTCTTCCATGGCATCGAAATTTTTTCTAACACTAAAACAGCTCCTAAAAGTAGTAGACTTAAAGCTGAAATGAGAAAAATCACGGCAAACATTTTGTCAAAACTATAAGATTTTCTCACGCGGGTCATGTACACCCCTAGACCTTCAAAACCGCCTAGCCATTCTGATACCACAGCTCCGATTAAGGCATACGTGACTGCAATTTTTAATGCGGCAAAAAATGAACCTAAACTAGCGGGCAACTTAATATGCCAAAAAATCTGGTAAGATTTCGCCCCCATCGATTGCAATAATAAAATTTCATCCGGATCAATGGCTGCAAAGCCATTTAACAAACTTAACGCTACCGGAAAAAAGATCGTCAAAATAATCAACACAACTTTTGGCAATATCCCAAATCCCAACCAAATAATCAATAAGGGAGCTAAAGCAACCGTTGGAATTGTTTGACTTAAAACTAGTAAAGGATAAATCGCTTGTTTCAACCAATGGATGTGATCCATAATAACTGCCAAAACAAAACCGAGTAAAACACCAGCTAAAAGTCCTAAGATGGCTTCTAACAACGTAACTTTCGCATTTGCCGCTAGCTGAGGCCAGTCTGTTAGTAAAGCTTGCAGTACCGCTTTAGGACTGGGTAACATAAATGCTGGAACAATATTTTTTACTGTGACAAACTGCCACACTGCTAAAATCATTAGTATAGTGGCAACGGGGATTAAATTAATGTTGGTGTTTATCCGTTTTTTCGGCAATGGTCAGCCCATCTCCTTTTGGCGTATACGCAATTTTTACGTAGGCAGAAACACTTGGCGCTCCCGCTTTAACAGCAATTAATTGACATTGTTTCACTAGCTCCATCAAACCTTCATAATCTCCTTCAACGCTTGTTTCAAAAGCGCCCACTTGATAGGTATACCCTGTACTTTTGATGTAGTCGATGACTTCATCTACAATAGCGATGACTTCTTTTTTACTTTCTACTTTTGGTAAAACTTGAATTGCGATACTTGCGTCCATTTTTTTCACACTCCATTATTTTTTACCGATACGTGAACTGCATGAGCTAAATGAATTTCTTTTAAAGATTTGATTCAATAAAACAGCCACTAGCAAACTTTTTGCTCTTTATTCAAACTCTAGTCTTTGAGAACAAAAAAATCTCAGTATCATAAGACGATACTGAGACAAAAGTTATATTATTCAACTGTACAAAAGTCCGTGATGACCTACTTTGCACACCAAAATAAACTCCTTACCTACGTCAGCATTATCTGAATCAGGTTAACGGGTCGAAGTCGAACTTCCTCTCAGCCATTACAGCTCCCCACATATTCGGTTGCACTTAAATTAACAAAGAAAAATAGATTGGTCAAGTTTTTTGGTAGAAAGTACTTAAATGCGATTTTATTCCCCTCCAAACAGTGAACCAAAAAAATTTTACACGGCACATTTCCATCGTGCTAATTTCAGGTGTTACGTAAGCCAGCGAACAATATTGGGTAAAACGATGATGGTGTACAAGGTGCGACAAATTTGAATACCCGCAATTTTAGGCATGTCGCCACCTAATTCCCCCGCAATTAAGGAAATATCTGTCGCCCCAGCTGGAGAAGAAGCAAATAATGCTGACTTTAAATCTAAAATTCCTTTTTTAGATACAAGGTAACCAAACAATACATTTATCATTAAGTAGCTTCCTAATAATAAAAGTGCCGGAATAAATAAGCGACTCATTTCTTTTAAACTATCTTGTGTAAAGGTACTGCCGATGATTGTCCCAGCAAAAATTTGGGCAATGTAGCGAATATTCGTGTTTAGTTGCGCAGTATTTTTTATTATTTTCAAAATACTGGAAAAAATTAACGAAAACATTAACGCCCCCGCCGGTATATGAAGGGATAAACCAATCAATCCTCCAATACTTGCGATAATCAAAATAAGACCGTCATTGACAATAAAATCACTTGTACCAAAAGGTAGCTGTGTGACAATTTTCTTAGCCTCTGATGATTTTAAAGTATCTTCTTTTCTTTGAAAGCGATCAAGCAGCAGCTTAATCCAGTATGGAAGAATAAGCAGCATCCCGACTAATCGCACCAGTTGCATCGTTGCGACTATCTCAGCTTGTGCGCCCATATCGATACTAATCAAAGACACATCCATAATTCCTCCGGGCATACAGGAAAGTAAGGCCGTAATTAAATCAATTGAGAAAAAAGTATGAATTAAAAAACCGACAATAAACATATTCAACGTAAATAAGGTCATCAAAAACACGATCGATTTTGCCAATTTAGGAAAATTAAGCAAGTCATTTTTCGTTACCTGTTGCCCGATATATGCACCACTAATTATTTGGGCAAAAGTTTTTAGATTATTTGGCATATACATTTGCGCAGAAAAGATTGCAAATAAAGCGACCGCCAACATGCTGCCGGTCATAAAAGGAGCGGGTAATTTTATCTTCCTTGCTATTAAACCTCCTACCATGCCGATAATCAAAGTTTCTATTATTTTTACAATCATTTATAAACCTGCTTTCTAAAAATATGTCACAATTAAAACTGTGCTTACCATTACGTTTAATTGCCAAATAAGAATAATTTCTATTTCTCTTAGTAGCTACTTAGACAGCTTGCCTTAGATAAATTTATGGCTGCAAAAAAGGGCGACTTCAAACATGAGATTTTCACTTTATAAAAATTCTTTAGTCTAATTGTGCAACAGTGAGCAAAAATATATCACTTTGAATTTTACTCTTTCTTTTTTACTTTGTGGTTGGCAAATTTAAAAAGAACACGAAAAAAACAAAATAAAAAAAGGAAATATGACTTTCATTTATTTGTCATTTTATTTTCAAGCAAAACAAAAAGCTGAGCAAAAAGTCAGGTGGACTTTTTGCTCAGCTTTTACTTATGCCTTAACTAAGTTTTTAACTAGTGCTTGTTTTAACAGTGGCATAAACATGGCCCCCACCACTGTTCTATTTTTAAAGTTCATGACCTTGGCATTTTTCGTATCATACCAATCAGAAAATGGAACGCGATTTGGCGTATTTTCTAAGTAGTGGCGCACAGGTTGAATGATTTTTTCCATTTCTTCTTCGTTTTGGGCAAAAATTGAAATCCACATAATCCAGTCTGCCTTAGTATAATCCGCCCGTTCATCCAATGGGATACCAAATTCATTTGCCTCTGCTAAATATTTCTTAATCTCTTTTTCCATTAGTTGTGCTGGAAATAAGCCAAGCTCAAATAAGTTGTCCCAAACAATATTGTATTTCATACTCCAACTGTCTGGTCTGTCAAAAGAAAGCGGTGTATGTTCCCCATTTGCTATCGCCGTCTTTTGCCAAATAGCGGCCATTTCTTTTGCACGTTTTGAATAAAGTGCCCCTTCTTTTTCATACCCTGCTGCTAGCAGTGCTTTGCCAAACATTGCAAGTGCAGTAATCGCTTTTAATGATAAATTACAATTATGTGCCAAATGTCCGGCAAAATCATCCGTGCATAGTTGATTTTCTGGATCCTGACCAAAAGTTGCTAAATAATCGGCCCAACGTAAATTCGTTTTTAAATGCTGATTAAAAAATTGATCGTCTCCATCTCGCAAATAAATTGCAGCTGCCATGGCCAACATATTGCCGCTTTCTTCTATCGGCATTTGCTGCTCATAATGGTACACATTTTGCCCTACTGGTAATTGATAATAATCATAAACTGTGCCATAAGCGCCACGATCTGGCCAACCATCATCGCCTTGGTTGGTTATCTCTCCATAAACTTGTCCTGTTGCATATGGATAACGCCCTACATCATGTGGGGCAAAATCGAACTCCCAAACTGGCAAAGCAGCAAATTTATAAACAGGACGTAGCATTCCTTTGGCTAATTCTGTTTGATAAAGTAAATAAAGCGGTAGTGAAGGATAGCTGATATCTACTGTCCCAATGCATCCATTTGAACTACATTCTTTGGACAAAAAGACAATTTCCCCTTGTTCATCACGAATTAATTTGTGGGCACAAATTGACTGGCGATAACTAAATGCGGTAATAAAGTCCAATGTTTTCCCACCAGAAGTTATGGAGGCTTGTTGAATTTTGTCATCGATTTTTTGGCAGTTTGCTAACCGTGCGGGTAAATTTATCAAGTAATTTTGCAACAAGTCATACATACCGCTGTAATTTTCTTTCCACAAAGCATTACAAGCTGTGCCAAAATAATTGATTGCATGAATATCATCATAGGCCGCTAAAATGGTAGTTGCTTGGCCGGATTGAATCGGAAAATGAGCTAGTAGCATTTCACGCTGTTTTTGATACGTAATTGCAAGACTACTAGGAGCCGCTAGATACAGATAACCCCAATCAATATCAATCAGATCACCAGTTGAATCTAATGGTGTTTGACGTCTTTTCCCCATCCAAACCATTTTCTCATCATCAGTCGTAATTTTATGCCAGTGAAGTGGTTCTTGTGTTTTATCGCGACAGATTTCTTCTGAAAATGCAAAAGTAATTGCGGCTTTTTCACCATTTTTCACGTCCGCTTTAACTGTGATCATCGTTACCGGTTCACTGATTTTTTGTAAATCCTGTAAGTCCAAATCGACCGAAAAAGTCAGCTCTAAATGAACTACTTCATTTGCAAACGTGTATTTTGTTTGGGTTGCTGTCACTTCGAGGTCTTGTTGGGCAATAGCAGGAATAAGATCATCTGCTCCCATAAAACGATACGTAGCATCCCCTATTTGAATATAGCCCCGCACAGGTTGTTCTTTACCGGTCCAACTTTGCGTGTCACAATCAGTTAAACGATCGGCTGGAGACCAAATTGAAAAATAAGGGTCGCTTAAAATCAGAGGAATTGAAGCTCCTCGGTTTACTTTTGTCATCTTCTACTAACTCCATTTCTACATCTAAAATCATTCTTTTAAACTTTTTTATTTATTCTTAGCTTGTTGTTTGCACCATTCTTTTGCGGATGCTAGCTGGCACAGTCTCATCAAAACATTTTGAATTCGGCACCATTCCTAATTCAAAGTTAAAATCTTTTCCTTTGATTAATTCATCATGAGCAATCACACACGTTTTAAAATCCGCTTTATTTTCTGTAATACGATGGATAAATTGCTGTTGCGGATAGTTTAATGTCGTTGTAATTTTGACCTTATTTCCATTAGCCAAATGAATAATGGCTTCATCAAAGTTTGGCATCCCGATTAGATATTCACCGCTTCCTGGACAAAATGGATAAAAGCCTAATGCATTGAAAATATACCAAGAGGCCATGCTACCATTGTCTTCATCCCCAGGATAGCCTTTAAAATCTGCAGAGAATAACCGATTGATCGCTTGTTTTAAAAGCGGCTGTGCAAAATACGGTTTGTTTATGAAGTGGAACAAGTAAGGCAAGTGGAAACTTGGTTGATTGCCCACATTAATCTGGCCAAAACCATTAACTTCCATCTCTGCCATTTCATGAATCACATGACCATAGCCTTCCACTGTATACTCTGGCGGTGTATTGGCGAGCGTTACTAAAATTTCTTCAAAAGCCGCTTTTCCACCATACAATGCGATTAAACCCGCAATATCATGATTAACAGCAAATGTTGATTGCCACGCTGAACCTTCTGTATAGTCGCCACCCCAAGAAAAAGGGCTGAAATTTTCTTTAAACTGTCCTTGGCGATCTTTTGCTACCATGAACTTATCTTCAACTGAAAATAAGTTTTGATAGCGTGTAGATTGTGTCATGAAAATTTCGGCTGTTTCATTTTCACCTAATTTTTCGGCAACTTTAGCAATACAGTAGTCACTATAGCTGTAATCCAAAGTATGGTTGACAGATTCGTGTAAATCTGACGGTACATAACCATACGTATTGTACTCGTCGGCGTAAGAACGTCCTTGCCTACGATTTTTTTCTTGTTGATTTGCAGAATGCAGCATTCCATTTAAAAATTCTGGCATTAATTCGGCCGCAATATCTTTTACAGCCGCATCTGCAATAACCGCGTCAATATAATTTCCTGGCATGCCCCCAGAATCTTCAGGTGCCAACCATTTTGGCAGATAGCCACTTTCACGATAACTATTTAAGAAGCCCGCCAATATTTTTTCATATTCGTCTAATTCAATTAAAGAAAATAAGGGGTAAACACTTCTGGCTGTATCCCAAAAACCATTATTCATGTATAAATAACCTGGCTTTACTTCATCAGCATAAGCATCTCGATGAAGTGGTTGATTATTTTCATCAAACTCGTATAAGCGTTGTGGGTATAAAAAAGTACGATACAAGTTATGGTAGAAGGTTTTCACCTTTTCTTTATCTTGATCAGATACCTTAATTTTAGCCAGTTTCTCGTTCCAAAGGCTTGTTACTTGTTGCAACTGTACTGATTTTTCTGTTTGAGGCAGATTTTTTTTGGCAAATTCAGCAGAAATAAATGAAGTCCCGACACGTAATTCAATTTCTTTTGCATCGGCAAAGCAAATTTCATAAACGCCGTCTTTTTCACTAAAATGGGCGATTTCCTCACTCACTGCAATACGGAAATAAAATTTCAACGGCGTAGTACGATGAACGTGTAACTGCATAGAATAACCTTCGATTAAATGCCCTTGTGCTTTTGTAATTTTCCCATCAGTTGGAAAACTAATCATAACACCTTTGTTATTTTGCGGTGAGTCCATGGTTAGAATGGCACCATAATCAGATGGGATCAAAGTTGTATCTAATTGATTGTTAGGTTGCTTGATTTTTAAATAATTAGGATGAAAATCAGATTGCTGTGGTGCATAAGGTACTACAATCAAGCCTTTTGTATTTTTAGTAAATGGTAAAATTCGTAAAGAGCAAAAATCACCTTTTGTTCCTGCCCACATCGTAGGTTGATGTGATAGACGAAATCCGCGATAATGCATTGCTTCAGGATGAAACCACCAGTTGTCTTCATGGGTTTCAATGGCAAAATAATTCATGCCAAATGGCACACCGGTGAAGGGAAAACAGTTTCCACGGGATAACTCAAAAGAATTGCTGGTCCCATGGCGGGTGTCGATTTGATTAATATCCATCTAGAGACTCCTTTAAATTTGCGTTCGTTTTTAGCGATTGGCTTGTGCAAAATCACTTAAATTAATATTTTTTTCTAACCGTTCAAATTTTTTCAACATAATCAGACTCATTCCGTAAGCAGGTAATGCAACGCCGATAAAAAGAATCAAAAGCGGACTAATGGCAAATAACAAACTAACGATTACAAAAATCACCGCCATATAGATGACTTCCAAAGGACAAATCAGTAAAAACAGCATCGGCTGCAAAATCGTTTTTACGCCTCTTACATCAAAGTGAACAAAGATTGGGAAAAACATTGCGACACCTAAAATCAAAAGCAAGCGGGTCGCTTTAATCGCAATTTCTAATAACAGATTTCCTGGGCCTGCATTAGCTAAGACGATCGTTTCACCTAAAAAGAATAATGCAATAGCGGTAAATACGGCACTAAATAGTAGACTACGGCGGAAATTCTCGCCATAATATTTTTTGAACATTTGAAACAAATGATTTTCTGATTCATAACGAATTTGTTGTCGCATACAAGCATACAGTGCAATCGTTGCTGGAATAATCCCCAGCACGACGCCACCTAAAAGCGTAAATAACAGCCACAATCCATTTAATTTCATTAAATAGTAAATTCGATTAAAAACTTCATAAATTTTATTAACCACTCTTCTTACCCCTTTATAGCTCCGACTAAAATACCTTTTTCAAAATACTTGGCAACAATTGGATAAAACAGTAACACTGGTAACGTAGAGACAATAACCACACTGTATTTCAATGTTAGTTTCAACATCATTAATTCCGCCTGAGCACTTCCTACCAAGGTTTGGTTCACGTCATCACCAAATTGTCCTTGTATCAAAATTTCTCGCAAAATCAATTGTAATGGAAAGCGCGCCCGATCGCGTAAATAGATCATGGCATCAAAGTAAGAATTCCAGCGTCCTACCCCATTAAACATTGCGATGACCACAATGATTGGTGTTGAAAGTGGCAGTACGATTTTATATAAAAGCTGCAAATCATTAGCGCCATCCATATAAGCACTTTCCACTAATTCAGAAGGAATATTTTGTTGGAAATAAGTTCGCATTAAAATCATGTTGTAAACGCCCACAGCCCCCGGCAAAATCATTACCCACAACGTATTGATGATACCTAATCGTTGGTTGACCAAATACGTTGGGATTAAGCCACCGCCAAAGAACATTGTAATTGTGAAAAATAAAGTCAGCATTGAGCGTCCGCGTAAATCTTTCCGGGAAAGTGGATACGCACCTAATGTTGTAACTACAACACTTACCAATGTTCCTAACCCTGTATAAATAACAGCATTTTTAAAACCGACTAAGATGTCTTTATTTTTTAAAATTTCAGTATAGCCTTTAACATTAAATCCACGGGGCCAAAGTAATAACGGCACTTCGTAAATTTTATTAGGATTACTAAAAGAAGCGTTTACTACAAAAACAATCGGGTATAACAAAATTAAAGTCAACAATGTAATGATTACAATATTGACGATATCAAAAACTTTATCTGATTTTGTTGAGATGTATCGCATTTTTTCCATTTTGCTCGTTCCGCCTTCCTACCACAAACTATTTTCGCCAGTTTTTTGTGCGATCTTGTTGACGACAAAAAGCATGATGAAATTGACGATATTATTAAACAACCCAACTGCAGCAGAAAAACTATACTCACCGTTAATCAAACCGACTTTATATGTATAAGTCGACAATACTTCTGAAGTAGCCAGATTCGATGCATTTTGCAATAAATACGCTTTTTCAAAACCAACTGACATCACGCTACCTGTTGCTAAAATTGCAGAAATCACAATAGTTGGCATAATTGCCGGAATTGTGATATTGCGAATACACTGCATCCGTGTTGCCCCTTCAAGATACGCCGCTTCGTATTGATCTTGGGGTACACCAGACATTGCCGCTGTATAAATCAACGTTCCCCAGCCGACACCTTGCCAAATCCCAGACCAAACATAAACATGCGGAAACCACTTCGCATCACCTAAAAAATCAATTGGCTTCATGTGTAGAGAAGTTAAAATTTGATTAATAGAACCTTGTTCAGAAAAAAAGAAGGTAACCATTCCGATAACAACTACGACTGAAATAAAGTTGGGAATATATGAAACTGTTTGAACAGTCGATTTGAACCATTTCCGCTTAATCTCGTTAAACATTAACGCCAAAATGATTGGCAACGGAATACCTACTAATAAACTATAAAAACTAACGCGAATTGTATTAACAATAATTTCTAAGAAGAAATAAGAATCAAAGAACCGCTGGAAATGTTTTAACCCTACCCAAGGGCTTCCCCAAATACCAAAAGCTGGTGAATAATCTTTAAAAGCAATCACAACACCATACATCGGCCAATAATTCCAAATTAGAACGAATAACACAGGAATGACCAGCATAATATATAACCACTTGTGCTTTTTCATATCGAATAACAATTTATTTAAAGCCTCCATCGGTACAACGAATAACGCATTAAGCCATTTATGCTTTTTCATATCGAATAATAATTTTTCTACCATCTATTATTCTTCCTTTCTCCTTGTTTTATTAAACTGTTCAGCGCAGCATCTTAATCCTAAGCTGATTGGTTCAATAAAACATTTTGTCATAAAGAACCAGGCTTAAAGCTTCTTGTAGTATTTTGCTTTAAGCCTGGACAAAAGTTTTATCTATTCTTTGTCATAACGTTCATATTGCGTACGGCGAATTTCAAGTAATTTATCTGAGCCGATTTTTTTCAGCTGTTTCACATATTTATCCCAATCATTTGTAAAGTTCCATTCACCTGTCACAAACTTCACCCGAGATTGTTCAACATAGTTGTTCATATCTGTCATGATTGTTGATAGCTGACCAGACTCTTCTGGTGTTGGCATTACTGGTGATAACATTTTTTCTGGCATAACTTCTTCATTAAAATCGTCGTATTGAATTGGTTCTAACCCTTGTGCGATATCGCGGTTGGCTTGATCTGGATTTAAATATGGGTAGCCACCACCGTAAACATTATCTAGATATTGGTATGCGCCTAATTGTGCCCCTTTATCGTAATTCAAAATCTTATCCACATAGACGTTTTTATCCCCAACTTTATGGTAAGTAACGTCCTCTTCGCCTAAATAGCCAAAGTCAGATCCTTCTTGACTGTACCAGTAATCTGTCCATTCTAATAATTTGCCTGGATCTTTACAATCTTTGGTAATAACTAAACCTGAAGTTCCCACTGGTCCGTTAATAACAAGACTTTTATCTCCTTCAGGCCCTGCGATAATATTAATTGGTGTATATTTATCTTGAACGGAACCTCCGATAAATTCTGGGCTCACCCAAGTCCAAAGACCAACTGTATTATTGGCTGCATCTGCACGCCATTTATCACCATCAGCACCCGCAAAAGAATTCTTAGACATTAAACCATTTTGGTAAAGGTCTGCTTCATATTTCCAAACATCTTTCATCCGATCGCTGTTTAATGTTAATTGCATTGAACCATCTTTTTCATAATAAACAGAAGACTCGATCCCTGTTCTTCCGCCTGTTCCCATACCGTAAGCGGCCATCAATAGTTTTTCAAAACTATTTGGTAGTTCACCGCTATTCATGTACCAACCTTGTTCGTCAGCTTTGCCATTACCATTTGGATCTTTTGTAACAAATTGTGTTAACACTTCTTTTAATTCTTCTGTTGTACGTGGTTTTTCAAGGCCTAATTTATCCAACCATTCTTGGTTAATATAGTATCTAAATGTTAAGCCCATGATTTGTGGATCAATCGACAATTCTGGTAGGAAATAAATATGACCGTCTGGTGCGGTAATACTTTTACGAATTTCAGGGTGTTCTTCCATTAATTTATTAAAGTTTGGTGCATGCTTTTCAATTAAATCTTCAATTGGCTGAAACATTCCTTGCCCGCCATATTTTACTAACTCATCAGATGTCCAATAAACTTGGTAAAAGGCATCAGGTAATTTTGATTCTGATAAAAGTAAATTTTTCTTTTCATTAATATCTTTTGTTTCCTGCCAAGTAATTGGCACACCAGTCTTCTTCTCATACTCTTTCCACATCCAAAGATCCTTATTTTTTGGATGATCAGCACTGTGATCTGGACTTAATAACGTGAACCCTTTACTATCACCTGCTTTGTCCTCTGAGCTTGCATTTCCAGAACCGCAAGCGCTAAGTGATAATAATGCAACCGCTGACAATGTTAATCCCAATAAAGATGTCTTCCATTTCTTCATATCTATTCCTCCAAAAATAAATAAAATTGCTAGCTTCTCTTACAAGAAACTGCGAATTAATGCCCTGTTTAAAAATTATTCTCTATTTTCATCTCGCTAAAATTAATGCGACGCTCATTGATTTCTTTAACTTTTGTCAAATCCACTTTGTCTTTACGATCTGCTGTTAACAACCCATTTACTTCCTGTTCAACATCTGTTAGCTGGGTGTAACAAAAACCTGTAATATACGGAATACTTTGGATTGCTGCATGAATTTTTTCAAAGCGTTTCATGAATTCGGTTTCATTTTTGACTTGATTACCATAACCCCACTGATCTTCACTATCGGCAGTAAATGCAATACCGCCAAATTCGCTAATCATGATAGGTTGTCCCTTATATGAAAAGCCCTTAGCAAAGGCGAACCAGCCGTCATTAAATTGGATTTCATTATTAATAATTTTTTCTTTATTTGAATAACCATGGGTCGCAAAATCTTGTTGATCGGAATAGCGTTTAGCAAATGCTAAGCCAGTTTCTTCATAATCGTGTAAGGTTAAAATATCTGAAATCGTATGTTCCCATCCATCATTTGTAATAACAGGACGATTGGGATCAATTGCTTTTGTCAAATGGTAAATTCCTTCGGTGAAATGTTGTGGACGCGCATGTTCATTAACACCTTTTATTCCCCAACTTTCATTAAAAGGTACCCAAGTAATAACTGCTGGGTGATTGTAGTGTTGCTTCACAATTTCTAACCATTCTTTTGTAAACTGTGCAATCGCAATATCATTAAAGACATAAGTCGATGGCATCTCTGCCCAGACAAGAATTCCTTTTTCATCACACAGATATAAAAAGCGCTCATCTTCAATTTTTTGATGTTTGCGTAATCCGTTATAGCCCATTGCACTTATTTTTTCTAAATCTTTTTCCAACGCTGCAACGGATGGTGGCGTAATACCTGATTCAGGCCAATAGCCCTGATCTAGAATCAAGCGTTGGTATAATTGACGATTATTCAGTAAAATTTGTCCATTTTCGATGCTAAGTTTTCGCATACCGAAATAGCTGTATACTTCATCTAATAACTCGCCAGTTTGCGTGTATAAACGCACAGTTAAATCATATAAGTTAGGCGTATGTGGGCTCCAACGCTGTGTACCTGAGTCTGCATTTTCTTTGACCCGGGTATCTAAGGTAAAGTTGCTCCCGTTGTGATGAAATAATCCCTTATGATAACTTATTAATTCACCTTTAAAACTTGCCTCGGCTTCGATGTAGTAACTTTTACTTTCTGGCAAAACAGTGGCGTCTTTTAATTCCACTTCTACTTTTAATAAATCTAAATCCAATTCTGGTGTGAGTTTTAAATAATTTATCCGCTGCTCACCGGCTTCTTCTAACCAAACTGATTTCCAAATGCCAGTTGTTTGAACGTACCAGCATCCGAAATTATCTTTTAGCCAGCGCTGCTTTCCTCTTGGCTGTTCACAAGAAAGTGAATCTTCAACGCGTAATGTAATCGTATTTGTCCCTTTGGTTAAATAAGGTTGCAAATCAAAAGAAAATCGCTCGTAACCACCCTTATGTGTTCCAAGTAAATGTCCATTTAGCCAAACCTGCGTTTGAAAATCCACACCTTCGAAATAAAGGACCTGATTTTCATCATTATCATTTTCAAACGTGCGTTGGTACCAAACAATCTTGTGGTGAGACGTATCGTGTATACCACTCAATTCCGTCTCATATGTAAACGGAACCAAAATTTTATATGCTGCAGGTAATACTTTGAACCAATTTTCTATTAGGCCGATATTGTTATCATCAAAGGCAAAATCCCATTTTCCATCTAAACTTTGCCATTTCTTTCTTATCAGCTGTGGTCGCGGATGTTCTTTCCTGTTTAACATGCTTACCTCCAAAAATTCTTTGGTCTATTTTCAAAAAACATTATTGACCTTTTGGTTAACAAAGACTTATAATAACATTACTATTTAACTTATCGGTCAACACACAAAATAATAACAGCGTTTTCATAGAGCGTCAATGCCGTTCTATCAACCTTAACTATTTTAACCAATTAGTAAAATAACTTATAAAATTACAATTATTACTAGAGTTATACTTAACGAAAAAGTAAAGGAGCTTTTCTATGATTATTGATACATCGACAAAATCACTCCCCGTTTTACAAGCCTTAGCAAACGAAACGCGACTGGGAATTGTAAATCAACTAGCGACTGGCGAAATGAATATTGGTGAAATTGCCAAAGCCCTCGCCATTTCAAATGCCATCACAACGCGGCACGTCCAACAATTAGAAGATGCTGGTGTTGTAAAGACGCGTCGTTGTCCAGGTAAATTTGGTTTGCAAAAAATCGTTGCCTTAGCGATTGATCAAATTGGCATTGAGTTTCCGGAAAAAATTTTTCCAGAATACCGACACTACCATGCTGACGTAAAAGTGGGACATTTTACCGACTACCACGCGGAGCCAACTTGTGGTCTAGCCTCAGAAGAAGGGCATATCGGTATGGCCGATCAGCCTCGTTCTTTTCTTGATAGTCAACGCGTCAACGCACAATTAGTTTGGACCGGAAAAGGTTTTTTAGAATATAAAATTCCTAACCTCGTTCAAGTTGATGATCACCTTGAATTATTAGATATTAGTTTTGAAATCGCATCTGAATTTCCGATTTCTAATAATACTTGGCCAAGTGACGTTACGTATTATATCAACGGAAAGAAATTGGGCAGCGACACTGTCCGAGGCAATTATGCCGATGTTCGTGGGCGCCTAACTCCAACTTGGTGGCCCGATACTTGTAGTCAATATGGTGAATTAAAACATATCCGGATTAATCAATATGACACAAGTATTGATGGCGTTCCTACGACAGATTTAAATATTAATGACTTAGCACTTAAAGGAACCGATTATTTTACATTGCGCATTGCTTCAGAAGAAAATATGGAGCATGTAGGCGGTTTAACCCTCTTTGGTGAAAAGTGGGGCAACCACGAACAAAGTATAAAAGTTTTAACCTATGTAAGTTAACCTGAAGCATATGCCGGCTGATAATAACAAAGAAACGTTATTTTTAGATAATGCAAATACGGATATTATCTTTCGTAAAATCGTTTTATGATAACAAAAAAATTTTTTTACTGAAATTTTAAAGGAAAAAGCTTTTCTTAATCAAATTCTCCGCTATTTCAAAATGATATATACCATTTAAAAAATTATTTTTTCTTTCTATTTTGTTATTTAAAATTCACTAAAGAAGCGACCAGTTAAAAGCTAGCCTAATGATCTAGCTTTTAACTGGTCGCTTCTAAGGTTACCTATTATTTCCGATACATCTTAAACAGGAGCAACTCAACCAAAAACACTGGTACGAAAGCATTTGTCTGTCTTCTGGTAGCGTAGTGGAAAACTCAGACTGGTAATAAATCGTCATTTTTCGAAAGAATAGCGCCCTCTTGAACATAATCAATCGCGTTAACTACTTGTTGATCTGACTTCGCATATAAGTGACCGTAAGTTCCTAAAGTGATTTGGATATTCGCATGGCCCAATCGCTCTTGAATCGATAGCGGTTGAATATTCTGCTCAATCAGAAATGCAACATGAGAATGTCGTAGCGCGTGAAGTTTAATCGGTTTGACACCCGCTTTTTTAGCAGCCTCTTTTAACCAGTTTGCGAAAGAATAAGGTGGCGTAAATGTTCCGTCCAACTGAGCAACATATTCAAAATTTCCAATTCGTTTTTGCAAGTCATACCACTGTCTGAGCTTTAATGAAAGTTTCTTTCCCATCCCAATCGTTCGATAAGCACATTTCGTTTTTGGAGTCGAGAAGTACCAATCATCTTTTGTATTATAAATTAGTGTCTTCTCAATCGTTATCGTGTTTTTTTCGAAATCTACATTCGACCAAGACAAAGCTTCAAGTTCTCCAATCCGAATGCCAGTATAAAAGAGCATTTCATACACAATCTTCCGATGGTGGGTTTGAATCTTATCGTCCTTCAATTCATTCATCACTTTTAGAAACTCACTGTGTTCCCAAAACTCAACTTTCTTATTATCAGAAAGAAGTGAAGAAACATCATCAACGGGATTTTTAGCAATCACCCCCTCTTTAACAGCCCGATCCAATACAATTTTTAAGTGTCCCCGAATCCGATTGATATAAGATTTTGATAACGTTTCGCCATTGACTTTTTTCCGCGAATTGCGTGACTCTGTCTGGCTTAGTTCAAATAACCAATCCTCAATATCGTGACTTGTAATATCTCGAACACGAAAATGATAGAAAAACTGCATTCGCTTTTCGAATATGAATTGCGCATTCTCATATGTTTGACTCTTCACCTGTCTCTCGTACCATTTTACAAACCTATCCTTGTAAAACTCTTCGAAAGTCATTTGATTGGTAGAACACAGTTGATTAGGAACTGTCTTGTTGAAATCATGTGTTTCCATATACTTGTCATAAGCAATTTTGGCATCTTTTTGTGAAGCATAACCTCGTTTAGTCTTCTGAACCTTTCTTCCATCTTCATCTATGCCCAGATATGCTCGGAAGAACCATTTTTTTGTCTTTTTATCTTGGTAAATATTTTTAATTTTTGGCATCGTACCATTCCTCCCTGTGCTTGAGAAAAGCTACTTTAATAGTACCGCGCTTGTACTGTTTATTCCGCAACTTGAATGTGAAAAAGATGTTCAATTACTCGAGATGGCACCACACCAACTTGGCGATTATTATAAAAATCTATTCCTTCAACCCGTGCAAGATACGTTTTGCTCTCTTTAATCATTCGTGCAGCTTGACTAGGTTTAAAGCCCATTTCTATCAAAATTGCACGATTTACCATGAAATCACATTTTGTTTCCAATCTCTCACCCCCTGATACTTTACTCCTTTTAAATTAATCCTCTTTATAATCAATTGTTTCTCATTCAATGGTTGTGTTATACTCGTCTTGTCGAGGCGGAGTACGTTGCACAACTTGTTGTGTAAGCAGTACTTTGCTTTTTTAGTAGCTTGTTTTCTCATTTGATATACTTTGTAGTTTTCGTTCATAATACTCAACCTCCTCCTGATAATATTCTGGGTCTGCCTTCATATTTTGGAGAAGTTTAATCTGTCTTGGATTCATTTCTCCTTATTCAATAATCAAAGACAACAAGGAAGAATGAAACGTTTGATCCACTTGTGCAATAAAAGCTAGCGATGGCGAAACACCATGAATTAACCAATTCATACTTTTCTCAAAGCTTTGAGGAATTGTCTCTAAAGAAATGGTGATTGCGCCATGATTGCCAATAAAGGCTGCCCATTTTTTATCAACTTTTGCCCCTGGATCATTTGGATCACGGTCATAAAAACAAATTGCTCCATTAAGTAACTCAAAGAACAGTTTGGTTAAATCATGGGTTCTTGAAATAATCTTTGCTAAGCTTTGCGCTTTCTCTTTTCGATACCGTAGTTCAAAGCGATTTTTCACTTCTGCCTCTTCTAAAGGAATTCCTCGTCGCTTTCGTTGTTCATAATCCTTCTGATAAAAACAAAAGCGACATTGACTCTTCTTTGAGCCTAAATACAAGGTCTCGCCATTTGATTCATTATTTGTGATATCCGTCCCGCCATGGGATTCACTCACTTGAAAAATGGTCCACACATGGCCTAGCGTTACCTTACGCTTTAGTTCTGGAATGCTGAGACTCCCCACAAAATCATCTAAAGTAAAATCAATCCGTGTAAAGTTTCCCTGATAATCTAATACCTTACGGAAGAACTCTTGCCAGTTTGATTTTGCGGTCTTCAAACGCATGGCAAGATGTTTACAGCCTTGACCTGAAAACTCCATCACGGTTCCTTTTACCGTATCGTCAATGGAATACCGAATTGTGATTACTTGATTCCATACGTATTGGCCAATATAGCCCTTTGGCGCATAATCCAGTTCCTCAAAGCGTTCAATGGGCATGCCAATGATTGCCTCAATCAGTTTTAAATGTTGATTCGAGAAAAAGTGAATGGTTAGATAATCAATCAAAACACGATTAACTGGAACTAGCTCTTCTTGCAAACTATCCAGTATAAGATTCAATTTTTCTGCACTTAATTGTCTCGTTCCTTTTTCTACTTTCGATAATAACGATCTCGAAATTCCCACTTTTTCTGCTAAATATCGCTGGGTCCACCCCCTTTCTTCTCGAGAAACTCGAATCGATTCCCCGAGATCATGTTGATTCACTTGATTCATAGAAAAACCTCCTTCTGCTATTTACTTGTCAAAGAACTACTGGACTTATTTTAAGTACATATTAATTGTACGCTTGTATTTATTTTAAGTCAATATGTTTTGACTTTTTTTAAGTACGCACGTATACTAAATTTAAGAATTCATCCTGAGGAGGAGTTTTCATGGAGATAGACAAGCAAGCAGTGGGCAATCGAATTCGGCAGATTCGCCAAGAGTTAAAGTTGAGTATGGAGAAATTTGGCAAACTAATTGGTGATTTACCACGAAGTACAGTCAATAACTGGGAACGTGGAATTAACCTTCCAAAAACCGAAACCCTTCACCAAATTGCAGAGGTGGGTCATGTCACAAACGAATATCTTTTGTATGGTAATCAAGAAAATCAATACATTTTAGAAATGCTTCAAAAAAAGGCTGGTAAGCTTGATCCTAAGATTGAAGGACTGATAGTAGACGAAATGAAACAAGCCGGTCTTGTTAGTGAAAAAGAAATGGATCGGATGATTGAATTTTTTATTACAAACCTCATTCCACCAACCGAACAAGACCAGTTTACTTTCCAATGTATCGATGAGAAAAAGCAACTTTACCTTGGTTCAACTAATTTTGGTAAAGAAGCGCAACTCTATTTACAACATGATAATCAAAATCATATTCTGCACATAATGCCCTTTACCTTCTCCAACTTTAGTGTGGATCGCTTACTCGTCTATTTAGCAAATCAAGAATCCTATTCCTATTTTGGGAAACATTTGCCCAAGAAACTTGTTGAAAAAGCCATCCTTCTATACTCGATCAATCAATCAACCGGGGATGTGCGAATTGCCCCGTTGGTCTATTCAAAAGAAACCGCTTCTTATCAGTACACAGAGGACAATCAATATCTACTAGAACAACGATATCTTTATCTACCATTCGTGATGGAAGTCGAGAAAGAACGTCTGTTAAACGCAGCGTATCCATCATCAAAATAAAGTGACAAGCTTTATAAGCATGTGACAAAGAAAATACTGCTAGGACACTCCCCAATGGGTAGTTGTCACAGTTTCCTGTTCTTTGTTAGCCCCCTGTTAGAACCGGGGGCTTTATTCATGCAGTCCGGCTACGCCTTCCTGCAATAGACAAAACTCCAGATCGGGTATTTCGCTTGTGGCGAAACCCGACCTGGAGTTTGTCTTTACAGTATTATTTTGTACTTCTTTCGAATATCTCGAAACATCCAGTGATTTTTATATAAATGATATCTTTCAAACTTCTTGCAATAGCTGTTTAATTTCCTTTGGTTTTGCAACCCGGCCACTAACAACTAATTTATCATCAATAATCAACCCTGGAGTCTTCATCACACCAGCTTTCACGATTTCAGCCATATCTTCGACTTTTGTAATTGTTGGTGTCATACCTAACTCTGATACTGCTGTTTCCACATTTTCTTTTAACTTTTGACAGTTTTTACAACCTGGACCTACAATTTTGATTTCCATAATTATCTAATCCCCTTATTGTTTTATAAAGCTACACTATTGAAAGTAAAGCCAATCAATAAAATACCTACAATACAAATTGTGATAAAGATCCCTAACAATTTAGGTTTAACTACTCTACTTAACATGATTAATGACGGCAAAGACAACGTTGTGACAGACATCATGAATGCCATCAAAGTTCCCACTGGCACCCCTTTTGAGAATAGTGCTTCTGCTATTGGGAGAACACCAAAAATATCTGCATAAATAGGTGCCCCAATTAAGGTCGCAATAATCAGCCCAAACGGATTATTATTACCTAGAATGCTTTGAATAAAACTGGTCGGAATCCAATTATGAATGAGCGCACCAATCCCAACTCCAATTAATACATAAAGCCAGACTTTACTGGCAACCTCTTTCACTTGCCCCCAACCATAAGACATTCTTTTCTTAATGGTATAGGTTTCAACTTGGCTAAGACCTTCCTCCATTTCGCGAATATAATCTTGAACTTCATTCTCTAGGTGTAATTTATCAATGAGTGTACCTCCAATTACAGCTAGCAGTAATCCTAAAAGAACATAAGCTACCGCAAATTTCCAGCCGAAGAAAGACATTAACAAGATAATTGAGGCAATATCAACCATTGGTGAGGAAATAAGGAAGGAGAAGGTTACTCCCAAAGGTAATCCAGCGGTTGTAAACCCAATAAAAATTGGAATGCTAGAACAACTACAAAAAGGCGTAACAGTTCCCAAAAGTGCTCCCAGTAAATTCCCCTTCCAACCTTTTAAGCCACCCAACAATACTTTGGTTCTTTCAGGTGGAAAAAAAGTCTGAATAACCCCCATGACAAAGATTAATATTGTTAATAAAATAAAAATCTTAATTGTATCAAACAAAAAGAATTGAAGACTTGCCCCTATCTTGCTGTCTAGCGAAAGCCCAAAACACTCAATTAATTTCCCCATCAAATCATTTAGCCAAACCATTTTTAATAATTGGTCGCTAATCCAAGTCCACATACCTTCCCCCACCCCTTTTTGAATTACACATTTAACTGCTTCGATAATTCAATCATTCTCTTTTCGATTTCATCTCTTGTGTTTCGGAAGGCACTTCTAATTTCTTCTTCAGATCCTTTTGCTTTAGCGGGGTCTACTAAATCCCAATGAAGGTGAGTGCTTTCCTTTGGAATCATGGGACACTTATCTGCTGCGTCACCGCAAAGAGTGATAATCATGTCGGACTGATTAAAGTAGTCCAAATCAATCAAATCAGATGTTTGATTCGAAATATCGATTCCAGCTTCATCCATTATAGTCACTGCTCTAGGATTCAAGCCGTGAGTTTCAACGCCAGCACTTCGAATCTCCCAAGAATCGTCTAAGTATTTTTTTGCAAATCCTTCCGCTATTTGACTTCGACAGGAATTACCTGTACATAAGAAATAGATTTTTTTCATTCATTTTCTCCTTTTGTCGGGAACCAATCTTTCGTTCCATTGATCAATTTTACTAATAACAACATAACAGGCACTTCTGTCAGAACACCTACTGTTGTCACTAGCACAACTGGTGAATTGACACCGAAAAGCGTAATTGCTACGGCAACCGATAATTCGAAGAAGTCTGAAGCACCAATCAAAGCTGCTGGCGCTGCCACATTATGAGGCTGTTTTGTCCATTTACAAGTAAAATAAGCAAAGTTTGCGGTAATAATATTTTGTAAGACTAAAGGCACGGCAATCATGAGAACGTGAAACGGGTTGTTTAAAATAATATCCCCCTGATAAGTAAAAATGATTACCAATGTCAATAACAAGCCAATCGTTGTAATGGAGTCAAACTTTGGTAAGAAGCGATTATTAAAGTAATCAATTCCCTTACGTTTTATCATGAAGTATCTCGTCAATGCCCCACCAATTAACGGTACTAGCACAAATAGTAGTACAGAAGCAAAAAGAATATTCCATGGTACAAACACATTATTTACTCCTAAAAGGAAGGAAACAATTGGTACAAATAGGACAATGATTAATAAATCGTTAATTGATACTTGAACCAAGGTATGTGCTGGATCACCTTTTGTAAGGTTTGACCAAACAAATACCATAGCGGTACATGGCGCTGCCCCTAACAAAACCGCTCCCGCCACATAGTCTTTTGCTAAGTTTGCTGGGATAAAATTGCTAAAAACAACATAAAAGAAGAAAGAGGCTAAGCCAAACATCAAGAACGGCTTAATTAGCCAGCTTGTAATGCTAGAAATCATAATCCCCTGATATGTTTTTCGGACGTTCAGTATTGATTTAAAATCGATTTTCATCATCATTGGGAAAATCATAACCCAAGTTAAAACGGCAATTGGAATGTTTGTATTTAACACTTGATAGCTTTCTAATCGGTCTGCGACACTAGGTAAAAACTTTCCGATTAGCATGCCTGCTGCCATACATAACAATACCCAAACTGTTAGATACTTCTCGAAAAAATTTATTGCAGGTTTTTCAGTTACTTCCGTAGATACATTGTTCATCCATAAGGCTCCTATCGTTTACTAGCTAATTGATTTTTCTTTGATAAGAAGTTCCTTCAAAATTACTAGGAAATCCTCAACAAAATCTTCCTGTAAAGCGTAATGATGCCATTGACTTTTTTTCGTTACTTTGACAATTCCTGCCTTCTCTAAAAGCTTCATGTGGTGTGATAATGTCGGTTGAGTAAAGTCAAAATGCTCCAACACTTCACATGCACAAAGAGAGTCAGCTGTAGAAAGTAAGTCAACAATTTTCAGCCTTTTTGGATCAGCTAAGGCTTTCATGATGGTAGCAATCTGTTCATAGTTTTCCATGGAGGACCTCCTATTGAATTGTATATAGATAATTATCTATATACAATATAGATGAACGCCTATATACGGTCAAGCGTTTCTGTCTTTTTATTTTCAACATCGTCTGGTAAAAATCTCTATCGCAAAGTTTTTCTAGCAAAGTATCTCTGGTAGAAAAACGTGGTAGAAAAAATAAAATAACACAAAAAAAGCGGCTTTTCAGCCGCTTTTGGTAGAAGATTGGAAAACTCAGATAGAAAAAGAAGGATTTTTAGCTCTTTAGAACGTTGATAAATCCCCATTCTCGCTGAGTTTTGCCATTATCTCCTATACATCTTAAGTTCCAAGAATAAGTCGTTATAAATTCCCAAATATTCTTTGCCTAAATCTTGATAGACTTCTAAATGGTCTAACATTTGATCGGTGGGATAAAATTGTTTATCTCCGGTAATAGATTTAGGTAAAAGCTTCATAGCTTCTTTATTGGGAGTGGCATAGCCGATGTATTCGGCATTTTGTGCAGCATTTTCTGGGCGTAACATAAAGTTAATAAAATCATAAGCGCCTGCTTTATTTTTGGCAGTTTTAGGAATTACGATATTGTCAAACCATAAGTTAGAACCTTCTGCTGGAATAACATAATGAAGATGTGGATTTTCCGCCATCATATCAGCAGCTTCACCAGAAAAGGTCACTGCTACCATACTTTCTTCATTGGCCATATAAATTTTAATTTCATCGGCCACAATGGCTTTGATATTAGGCGTTAAGCCTTTTAATTTTTCAACTGCTTCATTAAGCTGTTGATTGTTTTTACTGTTTAAAGAATACCCTAAGCTATTCAAACCTAAGCCGATGACTTCTCTAGCACCATCAATCATCATAATGTTATCACGAAATTTATCATTCCATAAATCCCGCCAATATTTTAAATCATCTGCCTTAACAAACTTATCATTATAAACAATTCCCAAAGTGCCCCAAAAATAAGGAATGGAATATTTATTATTGGGATCAAAACTTTGATTTAAAAAATCTTCATGAATATTATTCAAGCCTTTTATTTTACTATGATCTAGCGGTAAAACAAGGTTCTCTTGAATCATTTTTTGGATCATGTATTCACTTGGAATCGTGATGTCATAAGCTGTTCCCCCTTGTTGAATCTTGGTGAACATGGCTTCATTTGAATCAAAAGTTTCATAATTTACTTTATAACCAGTTTCTTTTTCAAATTTTTTCAACAAATCCGGATCAATATAATCGCCCCAGTTGTAAATATTTAATACTTTGGCTCCGGACATGCCACTGGCGTGTTCCAAGCGATTAACGGCAAAAAGTAAAACTAAAATGACAGCGATAATTCCAATAAAAAGTGACTGTAGTTTTTTCATCGTAGTTCTGGCACCTCCACTTTCTTGCGGCGGTTTTTGCCTTTTTTGGAATGATTGTCTTTGCTGATAAAGTAATACCCGATAACTAAGACCATTGAAAAAATAAAGACTAAAGTGCTTAAAGCGTTGATTTCAAGGCTAATCCCCTGTCTTGCCCGTGAATAAATCTCCACAGAAAGCGTGGTAAAGCCATTACCTGTGACAAAGAAAGTTACTGCAAAATCATCTAATGAATAGGTAAAGGCCATAAAATATCCGGCGATAATTCCTGGGGATAAATAAGGTAGAATAATATTTTGCATGACTTGGATATTATTAGCTCCCAAATCCCTTGCAGCATCTACCATTGAATCATTCATCTCTTTGAGTTTTGGTAACACCATCAACACGACAATCGGGACAGAAAACGCAATATGAGATAGCAACACGCTGAAAAAGCCTAAACTAAAACTTTTAAAAATATTGCCTAGTAACGTAAACAAAATCAAAAAACTGGCACCAATAATAACATCTGGTGAAACTAATAAAATATTATTTGCGCTTAAAAAGGCATTGCGCCAACGTCTTTTTTTGGTGTAATAAATGCCTAATGCACCAAAAGTACCGATTAAAGTTGCCAGTAGCGCTGATAAAAACGCCAACATAAACGTGTTGAGAACAATAATAATCAAGCGCGTATCTGCAAACACAGCCTGATAGTGCTGCAAACTAAAACCGGTAAAACTATTCATGGTTTCCCCAGCATTAAAGGAGTAAAAAATCAGATAAAAGATGGGAATGTACAAAATGATAAAAACGAGAATCAAATAAAGATTCGACCAACGGAATTTTTTCATTTTTTCACGCCTCCTTTACGCTTTTCTCCGGTTAAGCTCATGACGATAAACATCGCAATAATCAAAATCACGCCAATAGTTGAACCCATCCCCCAGTTTTGTGTAACAAGGAAATGTTGTTCAATGGCAGTCCCTAGCGTGATTACACGATTGCCACCAATCAAACGCGTTAACATGAATAATGAAAGTGACGGAATAAAGACAGCTTGTACGCCACTTTTTACCCCGTTCATGGAAAGGGGCAAAATAACACGGCGGAAGGTCTCAAAACTATTAGCTCCTAAGTCGCGACTAGCAAAAACCAACGATGGATTGATTTCTTCTAAAGCGTTAAAAATCGGTAAAATCATAAATGGCAATTCAATATACGTTGCAACCACTAAAAAACTAAAATCTGTAAATAAAATTTGTTCAGGTCCAATACCAAACAACCCGAGGAAATTGTTAATACCACCGTGGACACCAAAAATCCCGATAAAAGCATAGGCTTTTAATAATAAATTAATCCAAGTGGGTAGAATAATTAACAACAACCAGAGATCTTTATGTTGCAACTTGGTCAGAAAATATGCAGTCGGATAACTAATTAATAAGGTAAAAAGCGTGATTAAAAAGGCATACCATACTGAATTTAAGGTCATGGTTAAATACTTACCAGAACCAAGGTAGGTCTCATAATTAACTAAAGAAAAATTGCCGTTCATATCAAAAAAAGACTGATAAATAATTAATAAAACGGGTGCAATGACAAAAAGCAACAGCCAGATATAATACGGTACGGAGTAAAAACGTCGTAATTTAGTCACTGTCTTTCCTCCTATTCATCGTAACTTTCTAAACGGGCATCAAAATCAGCTTCTGATTCATTAAAGCGCATAACGTGGATATCTTCTGGTTCAAAATATAGTCCAATTTGACTACCTTCGACAGCTTTTTTCGTAGAATGAACCATCCACTCATTTTCTTGTTCGTCGTAACAGATGATCTCATAATGCACGCCCCGGAATAATTGCGTATCGACTTTAACAATCAGCTTGCCTTTTTCCACGGAAGTTAATGACAAATCTTCTGGACGTAAAACGACTTCCACTGGTTCATTAGGTCGCATCCCACTATCGACACATTCAAATTTTTTGCCGACAAATTCCACCAGATTATCCTCAATCATCGTTCCTGACACAATATTACTTTCACCGACAAAATCGGCAACAAAATGGTTAATCGGTTCATCGTAAATATCAACTGGGGTTCCACTTTGCACGATTTTACCGCGATTCATAACAAAAATTTCATCACTCATGGCTAACGCTTCTTCTTGATCATGGGTGACAAAGATAAAAGTGATTCCTAAGCGTTGTTGCAATTCCCGCAATTCATATTGCATATCTGTCCGCAACTTCAAATCCAAAGCAGACAATGGTTCATCTAATAGTAAAACTTTTGGTTCATTGACAATCGCTCTTGCGATGGCTACCCGTTGCCTCTGACCGCCAGACATTTCACGAATTTCTCGTTTTTCATATCCTTTTAGTTGCACCAGACGCAAAGCTTCCATGACCCGTTTTTCAATTTGATCTTTGGAAACTTTTTTTATTTTTAGTCCAAAAGCCACATTATCAAAAACATTCATATGTGGAAATAAAGCATAATCTTGAAAAACTGTATTCACTTGGCGTTGATTCGCCGGAACATCATTAATTTTTTGGCCGTCAAAGAAAATATCTCCTTCAGTGGCATCTAAAAAGCCGGCAATAATCCGTAAAATTGTTGTTTTACCACAACCAGAAGGCCCTAAAAGGGTATAAAACTTGCCCTCCTCGATCTCAAAACTGACATTTTTTAATACCGTATCTTCATCGTCGTAACGTTTCGTCACATTTTTAAATGAGATGATGGATTTAGCCACTTTTTCTCCCCCTTTTACACTACAAAATTTTTGGTCATACTCATTAAGAATACTGATAAATTGACAAAAAACAAGACCTAATTAAATCATAGCAAAAACTTGCCAAAATGTATTATAATAACTATCCGCTAACAAGTGCTATTTCGGATTTTATGGGTCGAAAAAGTTTGATTTTTTTCATGACGATAAGTATTTTTTCATCGCTGAAAACTCCTTTAATCTAACCGAGAAAAACTAAAACTAGAAATCAGCTTACTTATGGTATGATAATAAAAATGACGAAGCCCAATTCCGTAACGATTCTTTATATGTATATGTATTTTTTTTATTCGTTATAGTACATCTTTTTACTAGAATACGGCTCGTTTGGCTACGCTAGAAAAAAACCGGAGGCAAATTATGACAGAAAAATTTCAAGCATTTGTCGTTAACGAAAAAGACGGACAAGTTGACGCTACTTTAGTCCAACAAGATTTCACTACCCTCAACACTGAGGGTGTCATTGTTAAAGTTGCATACTCTTCCTTAAATTTTAAAGACGCTTTAGCAACACAAGCTAAAACTGGCGTTGTCCGAAGTTATCCCTTAACTTTAGGAATTGATTTAGCCGGAACTGTAGTTACAAGCAATGATAGTCGCTTTGTAAAAGGAGATGAAGTTCTTGCAACTGGTTATGGCTTAGGTGTATCTGCTCCTGGTGGTTTAAGCCACTATCAAAGTATCCCTGGCGACTGGTTGGTTCCTCTACCAGCGGGTTTATCTTTAAAAGAAAGTATGGTATACGGCACAGCGGGTTTTACCGCTGCACTCGCAGTAGAAAAAATCAATCAAAATATCGCTAAAAATAAGCAAGTACTTGTGACGGGAGCTTCTGGTGGTGTCGGTAGTATTGCAATTGCACTATTACACAAGTTAGGCTACGAAAAAATTATCGCTGTCAGCAGAAAAGATGCTGCAACAGACTGGTTGAAAACTATCGGTGCAACAGAAATTATCACGCCTGATGCCTTAATCCCAGAAAAAATACGTCCTTTAGCCAAACAACAATTTTCCGGTATCATCGATACAGTCGGTGGTGACCTTTTGGCTGCCCTTTTGCCACAACTTGACTATGAAGGTGTAGCAGCTTTGTGCGGCAACGCTTCAGGTATTAAACTGAACACGACGGTTCTACCTTTTATTTTACGTGGTATTAAAGTCTTTGGTATCGATTCAGTCAACCAACCCATGCCTATGCGACAAAAAATTTGGAACTTATTGGCTACCGATTGGAAAATTACTTCACAGTTGAAAGTTCAAGAAGCCCCTCTTTACGATGTGGGAGCTATTACACAATCCTTGTTGGCTGGCAAGCATGAAGGCCGCACTATTATTTCGATGTAAAAGGAGTTTATTATGCGCATTTTGATTACCGCTGGTGGTACATCTGAAAAAATTGACGATGTCCGCTCGATTTCAAACCATTCAAGTGGTCGTTTGGGTGTTGCAATTGCCAACGCATTTAACGCTGAGGTGACCACCATCGACTACGTCACAACGAAAAATGCACAAAAGCCTGAAGGTGACCTAATTACGCTGCATTTTATTAATGACACAAAAGAGTTAGCAGACACGCTAACAAATTTATTAACAACACATTCCTATGATGCGGTTATTCACAGCATGGCCGTTAGTGATTTCACCCCTGCGACAAGTTTGTCCGAAGAGCAACTACAAATCGCTTTAACTGGATTACTCGCAAAAAATAATGGGGAAAGTATCTCGGCTGCGGTTTTAAAAAATTGGTTGGCAGAACTTGAAACCGACGCACACCAGGATAAGAAAATTTCTTCGGATACGGATCATTTGTTCTTAATTTTAAAGAAAAATCCTAAAGTAATTCACTTAATTAAAAAATTGCAGCCAGAAACACTATTAGTTGGCTTTAAGTTGCTGGTTGACGTTAGCTTTAATGCCTTATTTGATGTAGCGATGAAAAGTATCCAAAAAAATAGTGCCGACTTTATCTTAGCTAACGATTTAACAGAAGTTGGTCCAAATGAACATCATGGTTATTTAATCGCCAAAGATGGCAGCTACACAGAAGCTGCTACCAAAAAAGAAATTGCACAGTTAATAAAACAAGCTATTACTACTGCAAGGAAAAATAAATAAAAGGAGCAAACTATTATGCGTCAAAAACATATCTTACTGGGCGTCTCTGCCAGCATATCTGCATACAAAGCTGCCGATTTAACCAATGAATTAACCAAACGCGGTTATGCCGTCGATGTTTTGATGACTCAAAACAGCACTAAATTTATTACGCCCCTCACGTTACAAACCTTATCAAAACGCCCGGTTCACACTGACGTTATGGTGGAACAGCGCGCGGATTTAGTCAATCATATTGCGCTTGCTAAGCGAGCGGATTTATTATTAATTGCACCAGCTACAGCAAATATTATTGGTAAACTTGCCAGTGGAATCGCAGATGACATGGTGACGACTGTAGCCATGGCCCTTGAAGTTAAAGTACCTAAATTAATTGCACCGGCAATGAATACTTACATGTATCAAAATCCAGTAACACAAAAAAATCTTGTCACATTAAAAGAGTTCGGGTATAAAGAAATAGAGCCTCGGGAAGCTTTACTAGCCTGTGGCGATTTTGGTCGCGGAGCTTTGGCAACCAATGAAACTATTGTCAAAGCTGTAGAAGCAACACTAAGCCAAAGGAGTTTATAATGAAAAACAGCAAAACTTTTGATCTTGTTTTAACCGCACTTTTTTTAGGCATCATGATTTTAATGAGTCTGGTACCCTTTTTAGGTTTTATTCCCATTGGTCCTTTAAATGCCACAATTTTACATGTGCCGGTTATTATCGGTTCCATTATTTTAGGACCGCGTTTGGGAGCTTTCCTTGGTTTTTCAATGGGCCTTATGAGTATCTATAATGCCACGACCAGACCTAATCCACTATCTTTTGTTTTCTCCCCTTTTATTAACGTGATTGGAACCAATCATGGGGATTGGAAAGCTTTGATTGTCGCGATTGTTCCTAGAATTTTAATCGGGGTTGTCCCATTTTTTGTTTATAAATATGGGCGTCGCCTTTTAAAAAATAAAGCCGATAGCGTTGCTTTATTTATAGCTGGTGTTAGTGGCGGACTGACCAATACTTTGTTGGTAATGAACTTCATTTATTTTCTCTTCCAAGAAAGCTATGGGACGTATGTTGGACAAAGCGGGCAAAGTCCTAACTTTTTATATGGTGCCATTTTAACTGTCATTTTCACACAGGGAATTCCAGAGTCAATTGTAGCCGGTGTCGTGACCGCAGCAGTTTGTGCTATTTTGTTACGCTTAACGAAGAAAAACCGTACCGAAATGTATTAACGAGCTGATTTTTTTAGCACGTCCTTACTCATGAGAACTACTTAGCAAATTTTTACTTATTACGACAAAAAAACTGGGCAAAAAGTTAGCTAACTTTTTGCCCAGTTTTTTGCTATTTTTCTTCACCAATAATGCGGACTTCTGTTTCCAAAATCACGTCAAATTTTTCTTTGATTGTTTTTTGTATATATGCAATTAATTCCACATAGTCTGTTGCAGTGGCATTATCAATATTCACGATAAAGCCAGCATGCTTTTCAGAAATTTGGGCCCCGCCCCATTTCAATCCTTGCAGACCAGCATCTTGAATTAATTTACCGGTAAAATGTCCGGCAGGTCGTTTAAAGACGCTCCCACAAGATGGATATTCCAACGGTTGCTTTGCCTGACGTAAAGCGGTCAATTCATCCATTCTTGCTTTAATTTCATCGTGATTTCCTTTTTTTAATTGGAAACGAGCATTCAAAATGATCGCACCTAAATCTTGTACGGCACTGTGACGATAGGAAAAATTCATCTCATTATGATCCAACGTCTTGATGATACCATCAGCAAACAAAACATCACAGCTTAAAAAGACATCTTTGATTTCTCCGTCGTAGGCACCGGCATTCATGAATACCGCCCCACCAATACTCCCAGGAATTCCACTAGCAAATTCAAAACCAGCCAAATTTTCTTTTAGAGCAGCATAAGTCGTATCGATTAACTTTGCACCAGCTTGTGCTTCTACCACAGTATCTGTGACAGAAACTTTTGTCATCTGACTCAGCATTATGACTAAACCGCGAATGCCCCCGTCTCTAACAATTAAATTACTGGCATTGCCTAATACTAACCAAGGAATATCCTCTTTACGGCAATAATCTACCAAAGCTTTCGTTTCTTCCGTGCTTTTAGGAAACGCTAAAACATCAGCCGGTCCACCAGTTTTGGTAAACGTATAATTCATTAAAGGTTCATCTAGTAAAATACTAATTTCAGGAAAAGCTTGTTTAAATGCGTCTTTCATGAAAAATTTTCCTCTCTTTTAAAAACATCCCACTTATTTTAGCACGCAAAGGCATTTCTTGCCACCTAAGCTTCCTAATTAATTGCCATAGGTTGCTAAAAGTTCTGCACATAATTGGTGGCTCAAGAGAACCTTTTCTTGCGATAGGGGCTGTTTTTCTTTAACAGCAGTTAAAAATTGGGTTACGAGTGCTTCAAAGCCACGCTTAAATAACGTTGTTTGCCAATCATCACCACTTAACTGCAGCGTTCCTTGTTGTTTTAGCTCGGTTAAGTTTGTTAAGTTTTCTAAAATCAATGTTTTACTTGGGCTCGTAACCTCATAACGCTCATAGTTTGCGCCACTTTTTAAATCCATGGTTAGCGTTGCACTCGTTGTTTCACTGGCTAGCAACATGGTAGCATATTCTAAATTATTCTGACTCACTTGTAAATTACCATAAACCAACCGCGGTGTTCCTGGCATTAAATAAACGGCTGTATCTACCAAATGTAAAAATAAATCATAAACTAAAAATTCCGGCGTGCCACTTCCGGCCAAACGATTTTTTTGCAAGTGGAGCTGTCGTTTTTCAGGTAAATCTTTTAGCAGGTTTACAAGTGGTGCATAGCGCCGATTAAATCCTAACATTAAAATCAAATTTTTAGCTGCTGCTAGCCGATAGAGTTCTTCTGTTTGTCGATAATTTTCTGTTAATGGTTTATCGACAAAGACATGAATCCCGTTTTCTAAACACGTTTTCACTAAGTCGTAATGACTCTTAGTGGCACTATGAATCAAACAAGCTGTTATATTTTGAGCTAGTAATTGCTCCAAACTTTGATAAACATGCTGAAAACCAAAACGCGCTTGTAACTCTTCTCTAACCTTTTTATTGCGGGTTGCAAAATAAAATGTCGCTTCGTCTTGTTTTTTTAAATAAGTTGGCAAATAAGCTTTCTGGGCGATATTACCAATTCCAATGACACCAATTTTCATTAAAACACTTCCTTTAGTGGCCTTTCCTTTCATCTTACACCATTTTTCGCTAAAATAAATAAGAATGTTTATTTGATAAGGAGGAAAAATTTTGAAATTAGTCTCTTGGAATGTTAACGGCTTACGAGCTGTGATGAAAAAGAATTTTATGGATGTTATCGCAGAATTAGATGCAGATTTTTTCTGTCTACAAGAAACCAAGTTGCAAGCAGGACAAATTGAAATGGACTTACCCAATTATTATGAATATTGGAATTATGCTGAGAAAAAAGGGTATTCTGGTACAGCTATTTTTGCAAAAAAAGAAGCGTTAAATGTCAGTTATGGAATCGGCATTGATCACCATGATTTAGAAGGACGGGTTATTACGTTAGAATATCCCGAGTTTTACTTGGTAGATTGTTATACCCCCAACTCACAAAACGAATTAAAACGGCTTGATTATCGCATGACGTGGGAAGATGATTTTCGTAACTATTTAGTAAAATTGAATAAAACAAAACCTGTCATTTTATGTGGTGATTTAAACGTCGCCCATGAAAATATCGATTTAAAAAATTGGAAAACCAATCATAAAAATGCTGGCTTTACCAATGAAGAACGTGGTAAATTCACAGAGCTTTTAAACGCTGGTTTTATTGACAGCTTCCGCTACTTTTATCCTGAGCTTGAGGGTGTTTATTCTTGGTGGAGCTATCGTTTTAACGCCCGTAAAAATAATGCAGGTTGGCGTATCGACTATTTTGTAGTCTCCAAAGATCTAAAAGACAAAATGACTGATGCCAAAATTCATACTGAAATTTTTGGTAGTGACCACTGTCCAGTTGAATTGGATTTAAAATTTTAATTTGTTTTAAAAAGGCGACCAGGCGTTTGCTATTGTCGCCTTTTTTGTGCTACATTACACGAAGAAAGGGCGGGTAATATGAACTTTATTGCAATGGATTTTGAAACAGCCAATCACGAAAAACACAGTGCTTGTTCTTTGGCATTAGTCATGGTGCGCAACAGTAAAATCGTAGGGGAATACTATTCCTTAATTAAACCAGAAACACCTTTTTTCTGGCGCAATATTCAAATTCACGGGATTCATCCTGAAGATGTTGCAAATGCCCCCAAATTTCCCACCGTTTGGGAAGAAATTTCCCAATATTACAATCAAAACAGCCTGATTGTGGCCCACAACGCGCCTTTTGACAATGGCGTATTAGCCGGATGTTTAGATTATTACGGCTTAGAAAAACAACCTTATTTATCTTTATGCACAGCACGTTCTAGTCGTAAATTGTATCCGGAATTTCCCAATCATCGTTTAAATACCATGTGTGAAATGTTGGACATTACCTTAGAAAATCATCACGACGCTTTAGAAGACAGTCGCGCTTGTGCTGAGATTTTATTACGACAAGAAGCACAATTTGGCACCGATCCTTTAAAAAAAATGGTTACAATCAAATAGACGTGACGTTTTCTTTGCAGCAACAAGCTGCCTGAAAACGCCACGCCTTTTTATTATTTTCAGCATCTGATTTACAAAATATCAATCAATCAAGCGTGCCATCAAATAAGCAGAAACAAATTCATTTTGTGGTGTTAAAAAGCTTCTTTGCAGCTTTCCTTCAACTACAAAACCGTATTTTTGATAAAGATGATAGGCTCTTTGGTTACGAGTTTGAACAGTTAACTCTAAACGGCGAATGATACCAGAATCTTCAGCCCACCAAATAATTTCTTCCATCATCGCAGCACCTAAGCCCATGCCCCAAAATTCTTTTAAAATTGAAATTCCTACCTCACCAATATGGGCGATTCGGGGGTTTTCTTCTGCCATAACAGAAGCAGCGCCAATAATTTTTTCTCCTGCCAATGCCACGAGGGATAAATTATTTGGACTCTCTAAAAAGGCTGCTAATTGTCTGGCTAGTTGCTCTTTAGTTAAGGAAAGTCCCTTTTCGTCCATAATCAAAAAATCTGTTTGACTGCCAATTTCCTTCATCACCTGTAAAAGCTGGGCTGCATCGTTTGGTTGTGTAGGGCGAATAATTACATCTACATCTGTCATTATTTTGTCTCCCAGTTTTGTAAAATTCGGTTTAAAAATGCTTCGCTCTGATTCCCTACTGCTTTAAATTCTACTTGACGCGCAAACTGATCGGCGTCAATTTTCGTTAATATTATTTCCAAATAATCTACCGGCAAAGCATCCCCTAGTAATTGGCCCCATTCGACAATCGATAAGCCACTTCCTTCAAAATATTCTTCCAAGCCCAGTTCATCGGCTTCTTGGCCCACACGATAAACATCCATGTGATAAAGAGGTAACCGTCCATCTTCATATTCTCGAATAATCGTATAAGTCGGACTTTTTACCATTCGATTTATTCCCATGCCTTGTGCAATTCCTTTGGTAATCGTGGTTTTTCCTGCCCCTAATTCACCTGTCAAAATAATGACATCCCCAGCAATTGCACTAGCACCAATAACCTTACCTAATTTTTCTGTTGCTAAAAGATCTGTTAAAGCAATCATGATTGCTCCTCCTAACCAATAAATATCTTAATTTTAAAATATAAGCTTTGCTTAGTATAACTGGCTAAAAGTTAGATTGCAAAAGCAATGCAAAAAATTGCTAACCATAACAAAAGGACAATATAAGCAAAATTACCTCAATACCAACTATCAAAAATATATTTTAAAGGTTACGCTCCATATTTAAGTTTTCTTTCTTATTGTCCCACAAACTGTCCCACAAACTGCTTTTTTCACAGGTGTTAAAAAAAGAGGTTAGAAAAGTCAATTTAACTTTTCTAACCTCTTTTATGAATCAATTTTTATTTTGCAGTATTTAATGTTTGGGCAGCAGTGATAATTGATAATTTATAAACATCTTCTTCATTGGCGCCACGAGATAAGTCTGACACAGGTTTATTTAAACCTTGCAAAATTGGTCCAATCGCTTCAAAGTTACCGAAACGTTGCGCAATTTTGTAGCCAATGTTGCCAGATTGTAATTCAGGGAAAACAAAGACTGTAGCTTTACCTGCAACATCTGAATCTGGTGCTTTTAATTGACCAACTGCAGAAACATAAGCCGCATCAAATTGTAATTCACCATCTAAAATAATATCTGGTGCCATTTCTTTTGCGATTTTTGTTGCTTCCACCACTTTATCTACTTCTGGAGCTTTAGCTGAACCTTTTGTTGAAAAGCTTAATAATGCAACTTTTGGATCGATATCAAATAATTCTGCAGTTTCAGCGGATGCTACTGCAATTTCAGCTAATTCTTGTGAAGATGGGTTAACATTGATGGCACAATCTGAGAATAAATATTTTTCTTGGTCGCGACCACGAACCATTAAGAAAGCTCCACTTGTCCGGCTGACGCCTGGTTTCGTTTTAATGATTTGCAATGCTGGACGCACAGTATCCCCGGTTGAATGAATCGCACCAGAAACCATACCGTCAGTTACGCCCATGTAAGTTAACATTGTTCCAAAGTAGTTCACATCTTTTAAAATTTCTTCAGCTTGTTCTTTGGTTGCCTTACCTTTACGACGTTCAACAAAGGCTGCTACCATTTTGTCCCAATCAGGATAATCGTCAGGATCTAGGATTTCAAATTGATCAATTGTGATACCACGAGCAGCGGCAGCTTTTGCCACTTCTTCTTTGTTACCAATTAAAACAGGCGTAATTAATTCTTCTGCTTTCAAACGTGCTGCTGCGCCTAAAATACGTGAATCAGTTGCTTCTGGAAAAGCAATTTTAATGCCACGACGTACAATTTTAAATTTTAAACTATCAAATAATTCCACCGGAATTACCTCCTGTATTTTTTGTCCTTCTCATCATACACTATTCACAAAAAAAAGAACAGTTCTTTTTGCTGTTACAGTAAAAAGGCACCGTTCTTTGTTCTTAATTTCACATAGTTACTCTTTTATTATATAACAGCAACCGCTTTATTATTACACTGTATTATACAGCATTGGGATCTTTTGGCAACTGCCAATTAATCGGTGCTTCGCCAAACTTGACTAAAGCATCATTAGCCTTTGAGAAAGGTCGAGAGCCAAAAAAACCACGATGAGCTGATAAAGGACTTGGATGGGGGGACGCAATAACAACGTGACGTGTTTGATCGATCATTTTAATTTTTTCTTGCGCACCTTTTCCCCACAAAATAAAAACGACTGGTTTTTGCCGCTCGTTTAACTTTTCGATAATTTTATCCGTCAGTTGTTCCCACCCTTTGCCGCGATGGGAATAAGCTTGGCCTGCTCGTACCGTTAAAACTGTGTTTAATAGTAAAACCCCTTGTTTGGCCCAGCTGGTTAAATACCCATGATTTACTGGCGTCACATTTAAATCACTCTGCAATTCTTTATAAATATTTTGCAAAGACGGTGGTATTTTAACCCCTGGTTGCACGGAAAATGATAACCCGTGGGCCTGGTTTTCTCCGTGATATGGATCTTGTCCCAAAATCACCACCTTGACATCTTCATAAGGTGTTAGCTCTAATGCTTCAAAAATATGATACATATTTGGATAAATTTTCTGAGTTTGATATTCTTGTTTCAAAAATTTTCGCAACTGCAGGTAATAAGGTTGCGAAAATTCCGGTGCTAGAATCTCTTGCCAACTATTATGAATAATTGCTTTCATTACTGCCTCCTAAATTCATTGATAAAGCTGCAACAACTTAGAGTAAATACTGCCACTGCCTTTATTATTAGACTTTAAACCACTCAAAGTTATTGTAGCGCAATTGTTAGGGATTGTCTTTGAAACCGCCACATTTCCCTGTAAATCTGTGTTAAACTAAAGACAAGTAATTTATAAGTAAAAAATTCTAACGCAATCTTTGCGTCAGATTTTTTAAAGGATGGTGCCGATTTTTTTATGATTAAATTAATTGCCTCTGACATGGACGGAACTTTATTAAATTCCCGTATGCAGATTTCAGTTGAAAATATTGCGGCGATTAAATATGCCAACGAACACGGAATTGAATTTATGGTGGCAACTGGCCGCAACCGCGAAGAGGCTCTACCCGCACTAGAACAAGCCGGTATTAAGTGTGCCATGATTAACTTAAATGGTGCGCAAGTTTTTGATGCTGAGGGCAACTCTTTATTTACGGTTCCGATTGCTCTACAAACGGTGGCAGAAACACTAGATCTTTTGCGAGCAGCAGATATTTATTACGAAGTAGCTACAAATGAAGGTCTATATTCTGAAAGCCAAGCGCGGCGGATTGAGAATTTCTCTGAACACATGGCCGAAATGATGCCCCATTTAACTCACAAAATGGCAATTGCTATGACTTCTGCTCAACTAGAATTTTTACCTGTACAATACGTTACAGATATTAAAGACTTATTAGGAAAGCCAGATTTTGAAGTTTTAAAAATTATTTGTTTCCATAAAGACGGTCCCGCTGTCTTAGGTCCAGTTGCAAAAAAATTAGATGAAAATGAACAACTCCACGTTACCTCTTCTGGTCAAAATAATATTGAAATTAATCATCGCGATGCGCAAAAAGGGATTGCCGTGGCCCATGTTGCAAAAGAGCGGAATATCCCTTTAGACCAAGTGATGACAATTGGCGATAATATGAACGACCTAAGTATGATTCAAATGGCTGGCGTGAGTTTTGCTATGGGAAATGCTAAGATCGAATTAAAAGAAGCTGCCAAATACTTAACCGAAACCAATATCGATTCTGGGGTTGGCAAAGCCATTATGCGAGCAATCGACGAGAATTTGGCGTAAACTTAATTTGATAGGATAAATTTTTAGCTACTTTTTGAAGGAGGCGCTAGAATGTCTGAATTTTTCATTCAAGACAAACAGTTGAGTTCCATCACCCGAACCATTGTCAAAGACGAAAAAGGAAAATCTTTGTTTTTATTAGTGGGTCGTTGGGGAACAAAAGGTGATGCCCTCTCTCTTTATAAAATGAATGGTGAACTTGTGGCCAGCATCAAACAAATTAGTTTTACCTTTGGTACCCGTTTTGAAATTTATAAAAACTTTGAAAAAGTGGGGACCTTACAAAAGATTTTTCGTTGGCCGGGGGATTTTTATTACATTCAACAACTCCATTGGACAGTACAAGGTAATATTTATCAACATCAATATAGCATTCGTCATTTTAATCATCTGATAATGCGAATGGATAAAGCCACGTTGTTTTCTGGTGATTATTATGTCCTTGATGTGAGAAACGATGAAGATGCGCCTGTTTGCATTTGTATTGCGGCCATTATGGATTACTGGCTGTATAATCGGAGTAAAACCCAAAAGTTTGATTATCGCCTAACACCAAATTGTTAAAAAAGGAATGTACAACAGCTACGTTGTTAGACATTCCTTTTTTAACTCTTTTCATTTTCTTTGTGATACTTATCTTTTGAAAAATTAGGACAGTTGTCTATTTTTGAAGTAAAAGATACAACACCTTGGCATTTAATCAACATCTGCTAGTTGCTTTACCACCTGACAAGGAGAACCATAGGCCAAAACATTAGCCGGAATATCTTTTGTTACAAGGCTACCTGCTCCGATGACACTGTTTTGGCCAATAGTCACACCCGGTAAAACAATTGTGCCGGCTCCAAGCCAAACATTTTTTTTAATAATAACGGGTAAATTAAACTGCGCTTTTTGTAAACGGAGTTCCGGTCTTAAAGGATGCGTTCCCGTACACAATGTAACATTTGGCCCAATCATTACATCATCTTGAATTTCAATTTTTGTATCATCCACTAAAGATAAGCCAAAATTAGCATAGACATTTTCACCAATAGAGGTATTTTTCCCCCAATTTGCAGCTAATGGTGGTTCAATATATGATCCTTTATCAAAATTGGCCAGCAGTTGGTGTAAAATAGCTGTCCTCTCTTGTTGCTTACTAGGTAAAGTATGGTTAAATTGAAATAACAAATCACGATATAAAGCCTGCTCTTTTTGTAATTCTGGTGTTTCAAAATAAATCTCACCTGTCTGCATTTTCCTGCTTAAAATGGAATCCATCACGATTTTCCACCTCCACTTAACGCCTTACGCAAGAAAGGCTTTTTCTTATATAAAAAGATTCCCGCCAAAATTGCCAACAATAAAATGCTTAGTAATTGAAATGGAGCAAATAAATTTTTTGTTCCCGAAATAAACTGTAATGCACTCAAACCAAAGGGTGCAATAAAATTGCCTAAGTTACAACCAATTAAAATAATTGATGTCGCTGCTGTCATTTTTGTAGGTGTAGCATATAGATTTAAGGAATTGTAGATAAACGGAAAAATTAGACTACCGGGAATTCCGCTGATAAAGTAGCCCATTAAGAGTAAGGTAAAATTATTTTCAGAAATTGCAATTAAAAATGTTGCACATGCTAACAGGGCTAGCCCAAGATACAAACATTTTTCACCTAGTAGGTGATTAAAAAAGCCAAATAATGAACCGGTTACAATTCCAATTAGCGGCATTACAGCTAAGAAGGCTGAAGCGTTGTAGTTTGCACCTTTGAGATTGGTTACCATCGTAGGAAATCTTACGCCAATTGCCACAAAGGTCATGACCAAAAATAAAGCAAACAAAGCTAACAAATATACTGAAAATTTTAATTCCCCCTGCTGTTCGTGGGATTCTTTTTTTACTTGTTGGATTTCTGGTACAAAAATCGTAAACAAAATTAGAATAGGAAAAGCCAATAAGTACACAGTAAAAGCAAAGCGCCATCCAAAAGCCATCATGAAACCAGCAAGTAAAGTTAACCCGGCATTTCCGATATTTTCCGCTGCACCTCGGTACCCTAACAAAGCTGCCCGCTCTTGCGGTTCATTTTGGAATAATAAGTTAATGATAGAAACCGCCAATGAATTAAACAAGCCAAATCCCGCTCCCAAAATAAAGCGGCTAATCAAAAGTAAAGCATAACTGTCAAGTACTAACGGCGCGACGCCTCCCCCTAGTCCAACTAAGAGTAAACCTAGTTGGACTGTTTTTTTTGTACCGATTTTTTCGGCTATGAGATTGGAAAGGATTACAAAAATTACCACTGCTAGTGCGGGCAATGTTGCTACTAATTCAACTTGCGTCGTCGTCATCCCAAGTGCTTTTTGCATTTGGGGCAGAGCACCATTTATTGACATTGCACTTGTTAATAACAGCGAAATTGCTAAAATCGATAAACGGGTCATAAGGCTATTTTTATTAATCATCTATTTTCCCCCTAAACTTTCTTCAAGTGAATAAACGTGGTTTGAAAATCACCGTAAAAATCCGGTACATTCACACCCAAATTCATCAATTCATCACCAAAATAGCGTTGTTTGGTGATCTGTTCTTCATAACATGCGTTTTTGTCTAACCCTGTTAAAAAGACCTCGTGAAATACCGGTTGGGCATTAGCTAAAGTTCTCGCCATTAAAACTACGGCTTCTGCTTGATCACAAGAGACAAACATCCAAGCGGTTAAATTTCCTTCAAAGGGACTGTTCAAGCGATAAAATTCGCCAAATTGAATCAGAGGACGAATTTTTTGATAATAGTCTACTTGTTCTTTTACAATGAGTTTTTCTTCTTCTGATAGTTCGGTTAAGTCCAGTTCATAACCAAAAACGCCACTCATAGCTACATCGCCGCGGGTCTTTAGAGAAGTAATTCGTCCTGTCTGATGATTTGGAACAGCTGAAACATGCGCGGTCATAGAAGAAATCGGATAAGCAAAACTAGTACCATATTGAATTTTCAAACGTTCCACTGCATCTGTATTATCTGTTGGCCATGATTGGGGCATGTAATACAAGAAACCAGCGTCAAAACGGCCCCCACCACCTGAACAGCCTTCCCATAAAATTTTAGGATAGCGAGTAATTAGATTTTCAATTAATTCATAAACACCTAAGATATGCCGATGTGACGCTTCACCTTGTCTTCTTTCAGAAAGAGCAAGGGAATAAACATCAGATAAACTGCGGTTCATATCCCATTTAATATAATCAATTTCTACTTCATCTAAAATTGCACAAATCTGTTGTTCAATGTTTTGTCGAACCTCTTTTCTTCCCATGTCTAATAAATGCTGATCACGTGAAGACGAAGGTGTTCGATTGGGCTCTTGCATTAAATAATCCGGATGTTTTTGATAAAGCTTCGAGTCAAGTGAAATCATTTCTGGTTCAAACCACAAGCCAAACTGCAGACCTTTTTTATGAACATAATCTGCAATTCCTTTTAGTCCCTCTTTCAGCTTTCCTTCATATTCAAACCAGTCTCCTAGTGAGGAATTATCAGAATCTCGATGACCAAACCAACCATCATCTAAAACAAACATTTCAATTCCTAGTGCTGCTGCCTCGTCAACAATTTCCTCGATTTTTTTACTATCAAAATCAAAATAAGTCGCTTCCCAATTGTTAACCAAAATTGGGCGTTCTTTGTACTGATGCTCTCCTCTAGCCACTCGTTCTCTTAGCAGATGATGGAGCGTACTACTCATTTTATTTAACCCTTGATCTGAATAGGCTAAAATTACTTCTGGAGTTTGAAAGGATTCGTTGGCCGCTAACAACCAAGAAAAATTATAATCATTAATTCCTACTAATACCCGCAACTGTTCAATCTGGTCTTTTTCGAGTTGAAAGGCATGATTCCCCGAATAAACAAAATGCATACCAATAGCTGGCCCGCTAAATTCTGTTGTATTGTGATTGACCAAAGCAATAAAGCTGTTCATATGATGGCTAGACGCACCTCGACGGCTTTCAAAACTTTGGATCCCCCCATGAATTTTTTCACGACTAATTTGTCGCTCTTTTAGATGCGCCCCTGGTAAAGAAATGACTTCATCGTAGTGAGCGTCGTTGCGAAAATCCAATTGCAAAGAAGCAATTTTTTCTAATGTAATACTTTCATCTGTTTGGTTGACTACGGAAACAGAACGCGTAATAATTGGTCGCTCGTGATAAATCGTATAAGTCAAATTTAAATATATTTCTTGCAGACGATCTTTTAACACCACGATTAAAGTCGTTGCTTCCTTTTCAGCCATAACGTAAGCCTGTGGTAAGCCTTCTAACTTTGGTTTACCCGTTTTTATTTGATAATCAAAATAGCGAAAATCATGTAAGTTTGATCCATTTTCTCTGCGAATAATGGTAGCTGGTAAGCGATAATCCATGCTCCCGTGAGTTGAGTACTCTTGCGGCAGGGTATCTTTTGAGTAAGCCCTTTCAAGATTACCCGGTACATTTCCTGAAAAACCGCGATCTCGTCTAGGATAGGTCTTGTGTCCACTGTAATGTTTCATCGCTTTACCAAAATATAGATGATTTAAGACCCCGTCCTCTTCGATTTTAATAATGTAAGAGATTTCATTATTGTGTAGATGAAAAGTTTGTGTTGTTTCACTAAATGTAATAAAGTTCTGTTCCATAATTTTCTCTCCTTTTGTCTTGTTGTTTACCTTATAATGTTTACTAAACATAATTGTCAAGAGAAAAATAAAAAAGGAAAAACTTTTTATGTTTTTCCTTTAGCCTTCATTTGGAATAAAACTTTCTCGAACGACCAGTTTTGAGGGGAACGTCATAATGACTGGCTCTTGACGCTGCCCTTCTATTCGCTCTTTAGCTAAACGTACTGCTGCTTTGGCAATTTCATTTGCGCTAATGTGTACCGTTGTTAGACTTGGCGTTAAAAATTCGGCAATTTCAATATCGTCAAAACTGGCAATTTCAACATCTTTACCTACGATTAATCCAGCTGACTGTAAAGCACGATACACTCCGACTGCCAACGGGTCACTTCCAACCAAAATAGCTGTTGGTAACTTTTCTTCTTCTGCCAACCACTCATCCATCATGCGTTTACCTTCCAGCGGTTCCCACAGTCCTATTTTGCTTTGCGGCGTTAATTTTTTGGCTGTTACAAAGGATTGATACGCCCGTAACCTTTTTTCATTTTCATCGTATTTTTTTTCACCTTCTTCATCAATCGCAATATTGAAACCGCCAATATAGCCGATACGACGATGTCCTTTTTCATAAAAGAGTTGCAAGACGCGCTTTGTCATTCGCTCAAAATCAGCATACACCATGTCTACCTCCTGATTGATATCGGGGTTATCAATCACAACGATGTTTCTATTTTGTTTTAGCAAACGGCGAACAGCCTGTTCAGAAACAGTTCCCACCACAATGATCGCACCTAATTTATCAAAATCCTGCCACGCTTTGGGATTATCCTCCAAATTATAAACGCGGTTCATTCCAATGTGTAAACGCCGAGCCTCTTGCTCTAATCCCATTCTTAAGGCATTAAAATAAGGATCATCCAATTCTTTTTGGCGACTAGTCGATGTAATTACGCCAATTGAAGGCAATCTTTTTTTCACATATTTTCTTTTATCCATATTATAATCAAGTTCTTTAATGGCTATATAAATACGTTCTTTTGTCGCTGCTGCTACTGATAATGTTGGATCACTGTTCAATACTCTTGACACTGTGCCAGGACTTACGCCTGCTCGTCGTGCCACATCCCGAATTCCTACCATAGCTTCTACTCCTTATAATTGTTTACTAAACAATACCCAACATTTAATTATTCGTCAATCAAAAAAAAGACCGCTGATTTATTTTCAGCGGTCTTTTTTTACGCAATCGGCTTTTGCATATGTTCATACTGGTGACCAGCAATCATTGTTTTTGCTACTGTTTTAAAGCCATTTCGTTCATATAATCGCTTTGCACCCGGATTTTTCACGTCCACGCTTAAACCAATGACATCTTCGCCATCGCGTTTTGCAATTTGTGGGAGTGCTGCCAATAGTTTACCACCAATCCCTTGTCCCCGAAATTCAGGTGCTACAGAAATAGAGTCTAAATACCATTCTGGATCAATAGTTTCTGGATCGGTAAAAAGGCGTGTATCTTTTGGGATCCCAAATTTTTCCAGCAAAGTGATTAACGGTTCATCAATCATTTTTTCCTCACTGGCAGGATAGCCATATGCTACTCCGGCAACTTTGCCATCAACTTCTTTTACCAAGGCCCGTTTATAGCCATAACGGTAATCAGGAATTGCCACACTTTCTTCTAAGAGTGCCAATGTTTTTTTTGCTCCATATTTTTGTACAAAGGGCAACTCCATATCCTCTAAAATTACTAAGACTAAAGGTGCTATCGCAGCAGCATCAGACTTTTTTGCATAACGTATCATGTTATCAACCTCCACTAACAAGCTTAACACGGCTAAAATATTTTACCAAGGGAGCTTTTACAAATTTATCAAAAAAGCATGTTATACTTCAAGTTAAAGCAGTATTTATAAAGGAGAGATTTCCATGAACATTTATTACATGTCAATTTCTGGCAACACCCGTGCTTTTGTGACAAATTTACAAAAATATGCCGCGCAACAACATGAAATAGACACTAAAAATCCGACAATTACGCTACAAGCAGTCGACGATAATACATTACCAGAAGTGATTACTGAACCTTTCTTTGTCTTTGCTCCTACTTATTTAGAAGGAGGAAACGGTGTTGATAATGGTGATCAAGAAATTTTAACAGAAGCCTTACGAGAATACATTGCCTATGAAGAGAATGCCAAAAATTGTCTTGGCATTGTCGGCAGTGGGAATAAAAACTTTAACCGCCAGTATTGCCTGACAGCCAAACAATACGCAACACAATTTGACTGTCCATTTCTAGCTGATTATGAATTGCGAGGCACGCCAAAAGATGTAGCCCGAATTTACGAAGTTTTATTAACAGCTACAAATTGATCTTTTTACACCGAGAAGAAAAGGATAAAACTGTCTTTTCTGATTTATAAAAGAAGTATCATTTTTTACAGGAAAAAATTGATTTGATTACTTTGGCATTATCTGACTTTTTACCTGCCCAACTTCACGGATCGACCTTTTGGCAAAAATCGAAAGTTACAAAAATGCAAAAGCTATTTTAGCAAGTTTTAAGCCGTTGGCACGGACTGAAGGATTACTTCAGCTTTTCTTAACGGCTTAATGGTCGGCTAGATAAAAAAAACAAGTGTTTACTATTTTCGCTTGGCTAAAAAGTTCCACTCCAAGTACGCCTCCTTAGTCCTATTTTTAGTCCCTAAAAAATATAAAAAGTCGTAAAGTTTACAAAAATTTGAATGAATTTTTGTAGACTTCCGACTTTTTGTTTTAAATTTTTGTTTCTGATGCTTAAAATATAAAATCCGTGCCTGTTTTGCTAAAAAATTTAAATAATGGGCTAAAACATACAAGACCATTATCACTGCGATTGCGGTCTCTATTTTTGCCAAATATTCAATAACGATAACGCGATAACCCATTGCTGTTAAAAAACTCCCTGCACTGCGGCTGGCAAAGGCTGAGATCGCCAGCGGAAATGTAAATGCTGCGTAGCTAGGATAAAATGGCAACCGAATCATTTTTATGACGTGGAAAATGATGAACCAATACAAAATCTGTGATAAAATCAATAGACCAACGACTAGAGCTATATTCGGTTTGAAAAAAGCTTTTAAATAGCCGGTTAGTTCCAAAGAACCCGGTGCCGCAATAATGGTAATCAGGGGAAGTGTTGCCTCGGCCATATTTTTAAATAAAAAGACGCGATGAATAATAAAAGGCAGTAAGACCAAATAAAAGAATAGTCCCACCCAGAAATTCAACTGCCCGATTTCTGGAAAGAAGTTACTGCTGGTAACGGAAATGACACCAATACCTACGTAAACAATAAACCAGCTTGGATACAGATGATCTATTTTAACGCTTGGTTTAATTAGAAAATGATAGGTAAAGTAAGTCATCAAATAATAATGAATTAAAATTGCCAAAAGCCATAGATATTTTACATAAGGTGCAATTGCTTGAATTTGCAGTAAATAGGTACATAAGACCATTGTTCCCATCGTGAATGTTGGGGATACAGACGCAATGATGGGATCTTGTAAACTGGCATGGGCATGGCGAAAAGTTAAAACTAGCTTTAGTAAGATTGCAACAAATAAAATTCCGGCAATAAGACCTAAACTATTGCCAAAAAAGTTTAAGCCATACGTTTTTAGCACGTTACCGCAAGTCGCTAAACCCAAGATTAATCCGCAAATGGGAATAGGAATGATTTTTAGAAAGTCTCGCACTTTTGTTCCTCCTAATTGTAATAAAAAGATTGTTTACTTTCTCACTAGTGAGTTCGTTATTAGTATAGTGATATTTTGACTAAAAGAAAAATAAATAGTATAAATACTTATTATTAGTTTTTTTAATTAAAACGGAGGTCCTCTGATGTTACATCTGTTACACACCTTTGTTTCTGTCTATGAGACGAGAAATTTTACCCATACTGCCGAAGATCTGTTTTTGTCACAACCAACTATCTCAGCACAAATAAAAAAATTAGAAGAACATTTACAAGTGGAATTATTCATTCGCAACGGCAAACAAGAAATCATCCCCACCAAAGAAGCTGTTTTCTTATATCCCCGTGCGTTACAAATTATTGAAGAGTGGGATGACACGAGTCAACGTCTTAAAAATCAAGAAAATTTCCGCCTCCAATGCATTATCGGCTGTTCCCATACTTGTGCTGTTTATTTTGTCCCGAAATTAATCCCGTATCTCGTCAAACAATTTCCAAATGTTGATTTTTCTATTAAATTGATGAATTCAGAAGAAGTCGGCCAGCAAATGGCTCAAAATAAAGTCAGTATTGGTTTTATTGAAAAACCAGAACGCAATGAGGCCATCAATCAAACAGCTATTTATGAAGATGAATTAGTTTTGGCTGGAAAAGAAGACTCTCCTTATTGGCTTTTACGGGAAAATGAATCGGGTTTACGTTTTTATAATGAAATTTATTTGCGGGAAAATAATTTATTGCCGCAAATTTTATATGTGGATAATAATGAAGCCATCCTGGCCTTATTGCGTGAAGGATTTGGCCGTTCAATTATTTCAAAACTGGCTATTTCCCATGATATTGCCTACGAAGCAATTCACGAACATCATTTACGCCATTTTTATTTATTGACCCATAAAGCGGTTTTTAAAGACGTTTTACGCGAGATTAGCGCCTACATTGAAATTCTCGTACCTCATTTATTGGAAAATAAAGTTTTTTAAACCTAAGATAAAAAGCTGGCCGAATCTTTATTTACTAAAAAGATTTCAGTCAGCTTTTTTATTTGCTTTATAAAAAAATAAGTATCATCATAACTTTTTTGTAGTTATTAACTATTTTTCCCAGCTAGATAAACCTTCATGACATTTTCCGTTAAAAGCCCAATGTTATGTAGTGTTGTTTCTTTTACCATGGCATTTTGTAAAGAAAGCGGCTTCGTTTGAATGGCAAAAACTCCGTCAAAATGATATTCAATCCCTACTGTATGATCTGGGCGTGCGCCACAAAAAGCAACAACTGCTAAGTTATGCCGCCGAGCTAGACGCGCCATACCTAAAGGTACCTTACCTTGGGCAGTTTGCTCATCAAAACGACCTTCACCGGTAATGACAAATTTACAATCTGCCATTTTTTCTTCCAGCTTTAGCATTTGCGCAATGGTTGGAAAACCAGGCTGCAACATGCCCCCGGCTAATAATAGTCCACCACCAATTCCTCCGGCTGCCCCACTGCCAGAAAAGGCATTAACGTCAATTTTATCTTGAAATTTTTTTTGGACACATTTTGCGCCTGCTTCCAATTGCGCTAAAATAGCTGGTGTGCCTCCTTTTTGAGGGCCGAAAATATACGTAAAGCCATGGGCGCCCGTATAAAAATTACTCACATCTGTTAAACCAATTATTTTTTTTGCCGTAAAATTTGGTAGTCTTACAGCTTGCAAAAAGTCTTTGCCTAAAAGTAAGGGATTTTTTGAGGGAATATCTTGTTGATTAAGTGCCGCTAACATGCCCAAGCCGCCATCGTTTACGCCACTTCCCCCTAAGGAAACATACACTTGTTTTGCCTTTTTTAATGCCGCTAAAATTACCAGACCTAAACCATAGGAATGCGCTTTTTGAATTGTTTTTTCACTAGGGGTGATCTGGGTTAGACCAAGAATTTGAGCAGACTCAATGATAGCCGTTTTGACGCCTGCGATTTCAGTTAGCCAATACTTACCTGTGATAGGCTGACCTAATAAGTCAATTGTAGGAACTGCTATTTCTTTGCCTGCAAAAGCGGCCGCTAAAATAGCCATGGTACCTTCACCACCATCGGCTATTGGTACATTACAACTTGCTATGCCCATTTCTGTCAACTTCTGACAGACGGCTGCATTTAATTCTTGTGAAGTAGCACTGCCTTTATATGAATCAATTGCCACCAACGCCTTCATTAAATCAACTCCTCCTATCACGCTTCATGCCTGTGAAAAATCCTGCCATTAAAAACCTCAAAAAAGTAGCTATAATTTTTTTACACTCTTTTTTGATTCACGCTTTTCTTTATTGTAGAAAAAAGCTGCAATTAAAGCAAAAATTTGACAATTCTTTATTCATTTTGCTTCAGATTAGTAGCAAGTTCTCATTAAGTAGAAAAACAATGAAAGAATGAAATGATTAATAAAGCTTTTCTTTGTGAAAAATTTACAATTTCTTTTCTCAGACAAAAAAATGGAAAAACGTAGCAAAAGCATTGCTATATTTTTCCATTTTTGATTATTTGCCGATTGGCCAAAAGTTATCTTTTGTTCCTTGTTCCATTCCCAGTAAAAACTTCTGCCGCACATCTGGATAAGTTTTGGCAATATTTTCAACAAAAATTTTAATTTCTTCCCGTTTTGTTTTTTTATCCGCTGGACAGGGATTAAAAATGACAGGCAATGCTTCTCTTTTGACAAAGCGAATAATTTCTTGCTCTGGGATATAAAGCAGCGGACGAATCAAAGTAACTTCTGTTTTAGATAAATAACTTTTCGGCTCAAAACTATTTAACTTGCCATGAAAGAGAAAATTCATAAAGTACGTTTCAATCGCATCATCCAAATGATGCCCTAACGCTACTTTGTTACACCCAAGTTCACGAGCTTTGTTGTACAAAATTCCTCGGCGTAATTTGGCACATAATGAACAAGGAGATGACTCTTTTCGCACATCAAACACAACCTCGGCAATTTTAGTGGGAACTACTTCTAATGGATACCCTAGCTGTTGACAAAATTCTATTAGTGGTTGTAAATTAACATCTTCAAATCCCATATCTAAGCTAATGGGGACAATTTCAAATGGAAAACCAAGCCGCTCTTGCTTTGAAATGGTATCCAGAAAATACAATAAGCTGGTGCTATCTTTGCCCCCACTTAGACCAATTGCAACTTTATCTCCTGCTTCAATGAGTTGATGGTTTAAAATCGCACGCCGGATGGGATTATAATAAAGTTGATTGTCTTTTTTCTTAAAACTCATACTAGCTCCTTATCAATCGACTATTTAAAAAAATCAGTTTTTAAACTATATTGCTTACCAGCTAAAATATCGTATTGAATTAACCGATAATCTTCATAAACGTCTTTTTTTGCACCGGTAAGTGTTAAATTTTTCTGCCAATTTCCTTGTTTTAAATACATATTTTTTTCAAAAGCTGGCAATGTTTCTTCCAACTTCAAAAGCATGGCATAATAAGGTGTTACACCAAGACCTGCTTGCAAAAGTAAATTAGGCGCAAAATAAAAAGGACTTGTAATAACATCATGCTGATTACTTTTTGCTAACTTTTCGGCCGAATCAAAAATCAAAAACTGCGTTTCATGTAGGTTCGTACCACTATTTGCTTTTTGAATGGCGTCTGAATATATCCCTGGCAGATGATCCCCCCAAAAAACAACGAGGGTTCGTCGCGGCAATTTTTTCACCGCTTCAGTAAAACTTTGCAACGCCTCAGCGCTATAGGCAATATCTTGTAAGTAATTGGCAATGGCTGAGGTATTTCCCTCTGCGTTTACTTGATAGGGAATATTTCCATATTTATTTCCGTAAGGCATATGGGTTTGCATTGTCACCAAGTGAATAAATTGGGGCGTTTTTCCCTTTTTTAAAATGGATAAAATTTCGTCATAAGCTGACTCATCGGAGATATAGGGATTATTTTCAATTTTATTTTGGTATTTCATTGTATCTTGGTCTAAAAAACGGTCAAAGCCTAAAATTTTATATACATCTTTGCGCTTATACATTGATGTATCATAAGGGTGAATAGCGGTTGTTTGATAACCTTGCTCTTTTGTTAACGACACAATGGAAGGTAATTGCTGTAGTTTAGGAACAAGTAGCGTGTATGGTGTTGTCATTTGGGCATTTAATAATTCCATACTAAAACTGGTTAAAGCTTCGAATTCAATATTGGCAGTGCCGCCACCATAATTTTGCGATAACATTTTTCCACTATACGTTTTATTGGCCACTGCATAATAATCAGCCAATGGTTCACCGCTATATTTTACGCCTTTTAAATGTGCCGGATCAGAGAAACTTTCTGACATCACGTAAATAATATTCGGTTTTTCTTCGCTGCCTTTTTCACCTTGGTATTTCTTTACAACTTCTGTGACTTTCTCTTTAGAATAATCTTTTGGCTTAGTCATTGCTTCTACTCTTAAATTATATAAAAAACCGCCAACAAAACCGACATTATAGTAATTCATTTTTTGCGAATACGGAATCCAAAGAGCCGTTTTATTGTATGCCTTTCTTAATAAATTGTCATTGGAGTTAAAATGACTAGCATAAACTAAAAAAGATAAACTAAGTAAAAAGACAACACCGCGAATGATTTGATCGGTAAAAGACAATTTACGGCTGCGATAAATACTGTAACCTAGTGCAATAACTGCTACAAAAATGGCAAGGAGTGCCATCAGAAAGACTGGCCAACCCACCAGATCTTTTAAAACACCTAATTGCCCTAACATCTTTAAATCATCGGGATAAATAGGTTCTTGTCTGGCGGTCATTTTTTGTAAGTCAGCAAAGCCTAAAAGTCCAATGGCGATACTATAAAATATGCCCCCAAATAAAAGCGAACCTGCAATTGTGGCAAAAATGCCATAGACTGCCAGTAAAACCAAACTACCAAGGAAAAATTTGGCTGTATGCCAAGAAAAAGCAAATTTCAAAGCTAAATCCAGTGATAAATTATTTTGACACCACTGCAAATATAAATTGCTGATGATGATCAGTAAAAAAACGGCCACACCAGCTAAAACATATTTCATTTTTTTCATGAAGAAACCTTCTATTCGTTGTTTTTGTTAAACAATTTATTTTCGTAGCCTTTATTTTAGCGGTTTGTTTTACGGGTGTAAAGAAACTATGGAAAATTTAAAAAAGGACAAAAAAAAGAGGAACCAAACTGGTATCCTCTAGCCGTTGTTGACGGAGTCTTCCCCAAAACTCCACTTTTAGTATAAAATAAACCAAGTTATATAGCAAAAGGGAGGGGTTCATTTTAATTAAAAATTAATTTACACCATCGTAATCTTATTTTACTTCCAAAAATCATCGAAAACTGTAATCGGTAAGTGGCGCTTGTGTTGTCCTTTTGCCCACCAAGATTCAATTGTTGCTTGAGCACTTTTTGAAATTGTTTTTCCTTCTAAATAATCATCAATTTCATCATAGGTCACCCCAAGTGCTGCTTCATCGGCAATGAGGGGTTTGTCATCTTCTAAATCTGCCGTTGGAACTTTCAAATACAAGGCTTCTGGCGCTCCTAATTCTTTTAACAACAATTTGCCTTGACGTTTGTTTAAACGAAATAAAGGTAAAATATCAGCACCACCATCACCAAACTTGGTAAAAAAACCGGTAATATTTTCGGCCGCATGGTCAGTACCAATCACAGCGCCGCTATTTGCTCCGGCAATTGCGTATTGCGTAATCATCCGCTGCCGAGCTTTGATGTTGCCTTTATTAAAATCCGAAACTTCAACGCCAGCTTCATTTAAGGCCTTCACTTGCCCATCAACAGCTGCTTTAATATTCACAGTTAGAAAAACATCGGGTTTTATAAAATCTAGTGCCATTTGTGCATCGGCTTCGTCGGCTTGGGTACCATAAGGCAAGCGGACTGCGATAAATTGATAATTAACCCCAGTCTCCTCTCGTAATTCTGTAAGCGCCAATTGAGCTAATCTTCCCGCTAAACTAGAATCTTGTCCGCCACTAATTCCCAAAACCAATGATTTTAAAAAAGGATTACGTTTTAAATAAGCTTTTAAAAAGTCAACACTCACTCTAATTTCTTCTTTTGGATCAATTGTTGCCTTAACGCCTAATTCTTTGATAATTTCTGTTTGTAAAGACATTAAAAACGTCCCTCCTCTTTTGTTACAGCCGCCACAGATTTGCGAACTTTTTCCATAATTGCCATTTTATGATTCCAACAATCGGTAGATAAATCTACTGGATATTGTTGTGGGTTCAAGTCACGTTTGTATTCATCCCATAAAGAATCTAGACATTCATGGGCATAAGCTTTAATATGCTCCAAATCTGGCAAGTCATAGACTAATTTACCAGCATGAAAAATTTCTTGTAAAACAGGCCGCGCACTAAAATCGCGAACAGTTTTATTGATAAAAGTGTGGACTGGATGGAACATAAAAATTTCTTCTTCTTCCCGTGGATCTTCATCCCAGAGCGTGATATAGTCGCCTTCAGATTTCCCATCTTTATTACGATTAATCCGCCACACTTGCTTTTTCCCAGGGGTCGTGACTTTTTCTGCATTTGATGAAAGTTTAATCGTGTCTACCATTTTGCCATTGTCATCTTCAATGGAAACTAATTTATAAACGGCACCTAAAGCTGGTTGATCATAAGCGGTGATAAGTTTTGTCCCCACACCCCATACGTCAATTTTAGCTTTTTGCATTTTCAAACTTAAGATGGTGTTTTCATCGAGATCATTTGAAGCATAGACTTTTGCTTGCGTAAAACCAGCTTCATCTAGTTGTTCCCGAACTTTTTTAGAGATGTAGGCCATATCTCCAGAGTCAATTCGAACACCTAAGAAATTAATTTCGTCCCCTAATTCTTTGGCTACTTTAATTGCCGCTGGAACACCAAGTTTTAAAGTATCATAAGTATCCACTAAGAAAACACAATCTTTATGGGTTTTAGCATAAGCCATAAAGGCATCATAGTCATTGCCATAAGATTGAACTAAGGAATGGGCGTGGGTTCCACTTGCAGGAATACCAAAAATTTTCCCAGCTCGCACATTACTTGTGGCATCTGCGCCCCCAATAAACGCAGCACGAGTTCCCCAAAATGCCGCATCAACTTCTTGTGCTCGGCGTGAACCAAACTCTAACAAAGGATCGTCTCCAATAACGGATTTAATTCGAGCGGCTTTCGTAGCAATTAACGTCTGAAAATTCACCATGTTCAAAAGGGCGGTTTCAATTAACTGCGCTTGTGCCAACGGTCCTTCAATTTGGACGATAGGTTCATTACTAAAGACCAAGTCCCCTTCTAATGCTGAACGCACTGTACAGCTGAATTTAAAGTCTGCCAAGTAATCCAAAAACGCTTCCGGATAGCCTGTAACTTCTCTTAAATAGGCAATATCACTTTCTGTAAATTGTAAATTTTCTAAGTAGTGGACAAACCGCTCCAACCCGGCAAAAATCGCATACCCCGTTTTAAAAGGCATCTCACGAAAATAACACTCGAAAACAGCATGACGATCGGCGCGTCCTAATTCCCAGTAAGTTTTCATCATATTCAATTGATATAAATCTGTATGCAGCGTTAAGCTGTCGTCAGGATATAATTTTTGCATCAGTTAAACTCCTCAAGATATTTTATGCCTTCCATTATATCAAAAAAACGCAAAAAGATAGGAAAATCACGCTTTTTCTTAGATTGACAGCAAAAAAAAGAGAATAAGAGACTGCTCTTACCTCTTTTTAGCTCTATACTTTTTTAGATATTCTTAAAGACTAAACTAAAATTATTGTTGTAGGATGATGCAATCAAACTTAATGCGGATATGTTTAGTTTTCTAAAGGCGTATACTCGACTAAGATAATATCTTTACGGGGTTTGGAGAATTTACTGCCTGATTCTTGCATTTTTTGTTTAATGTTCACATCAACAAAAACAGCGTGACGATCCACTTTTAACAAACGATGAATAATTGTATCGACTTCTTCTTTACGAATTTTCTTGTGATCGTTAATCAAAATTAGCCGAACCTTGTCATAGGTATCAGCATAAATGATTTGCGTACGATCAGCTGAATATAATTTGTAATATTTAATTGCCGTCTTGCCAAAAACAAATTTGGTAATATTAGGATAAAATGTTTCTAAATTCAAATTTTTATTTACTGGTGTTTCGATTATTTTCATAACATCTTTCCTTTCAAGTGAAATTCAACTATACACTAACACTGTCATAACCTTTACTCATTGATATTATAACATAATTTGTTTTCAACTTTAGCGAAGAAAGTTTGCTTAAATTATGAAACAAGAGAATTTTAAAACACATTACCATCCAACTAGCTTTATCTTTTAAAGTTCTATTTAGTCACTTATAGGCGCATTTTACTTTGTGATCAGTGTCCAAAATAATTTATTAGAAAAAACTTGACCTTTACGTTGCGTCAACCCTTATGCTGTAAAAGAGAAATGGGATGAAACAACAAAAAGCAGGAGGATTACTCATGTATACGATTAATGAATTAGCCAAACTAGCAAAAATTTCCAACCGGACGCTGCGTTATTACGATCAAATTGGTTTACTAAAAGCGTCACGTCAACCTAATTCTGATTACCGCTATTACGACCGTGCTGCGGTGGATAAATTGCAGCAAATTTTATTTTTTAAGAGTTTTGGCTTTACTTTGGCTAAAATTAAAGCAGTGATGAACCTCCCCCAAGCAGAACGTTTCGCTTTGCTTGAAGAACAATACCAAGCGCTTTTAACCCAACAAGCGCAGCTGAATGAAATGGTTCAGACTCTTTCTCAAACATTGGTTTATTACAAAGGAGGAGAACACATGAAAGATAGTGAAAAATTTGCAGCTTTTAAAGCCAAACAAATTGAAGAAAACGAGCAACGCTATGGAAAAGAGATTCGTGAAAAGTATGGGGAACAAGCCGTTAATTCCGCCAATGATAACTGGTCACATTTGACCAAAGAACAATATGAAAAAATGCAAGCAGCTCAAACTGCGCTATTTGCGAATTTAAAAATCTTGTCTCAAGCAGAAAAAATTGATTTAGACAGCAGTATTTCAAAAAATGTTTTTAATGCTCACAAAACTTGGCTACAAATCGCCGCTCCTTTTTACAATTCTGCGTATCATCGCGGTCTAGCCGACTTGTATGTTGCCGATGAACGCTTTGCAGCCTACTACAACGACCACGTTGAAGCCGATGTTGTAGATATTATGCACGACATTATTTACCACTATACCAAAGAATAGAACAGTCTTTACTTCAAATTTTTTTGATGAATGTTCTTTAAATTTCGCCACCCTTTTAACTGAAGGATAAAAAAAGTGATGATCCCTGAGAGATCATCACTTTTTTAGTGTTAAAAATTACATCATACCGCCCATTGCAGCAGGATCCATTCCTGGAGCTTGTGGCGCTTGTGGTTCAGGTTTATCTGCAACAACTGCTTCAGTTGTTAACAACAAAGCTGCAACAGAAGCTGCATTTTGTAAAGCTGAACGTGTTACTTTCGTTGGGTCAACGATCCCAGCTTCTACCATATTTACCCATTCACCGTTAGCCGCATTAAAGCCCATACCGATTTCAGCATGTTTTAATTTGTCGATGATAACAGATCCTTCATAACCAGCGTTTTCAGCAATTTGACGTACTGGCTCTTCTAGTGCACGTTCCACAATTTTCACACCAGTTGCAATGTCACCATCTGCTTCAATAGCCGCAACTTCAGCGATAACGTTGACTAGTGCAGTACCACCACCAGAAACCATACCTTCTTCAACAGCGGCACGGGTTGCGTTTAAAGCATCTTCAATGCGTAATTTCATTTCTTTTAATTCTGTTTCAGTTGGCGCACCAACTTTGATTACAGCTACGCCACCAGCTAATTTCGCTAGACGTTCTTGTAATTTTTCACGATCAAAATCAGAAGTCGTTTCTGCAATTTGATTTTTAATTAATTGCACGCGCGCAGCAATAGCATCTGTTTCTCCAGCGCCTTCTACGATTGTTGTATTGTCTTTATCAACGACAATTTTACTTGCTTGACCTAAGCTTTCAATTGTTGCGTCTTTTAATTCAAGACCTAAATCGTCTGTAATTACTGTGCCGCCTGTTAAAGTAGCGATATCTTCTAACATTGCTTTACGACGATCACCAAAGCCAGGAGCTTTTACTGCAACGACATTGAAAGTACCACGAATTTTATTTAAAACAAGGGTTGGTAATGCTTCGCCATCAACATCATCAGCAATAATCAACAATGGTTTTGATTGTTGTAAAATTTGTTCTAACAATGGCAAGATATCTTGAATGTTAGAGATTTTTTTATCGGTAATCAAAATGTATGGATTATCTAAAACAGCTTCCATTTTATCGTTGTCTGTTACCATGTATTGGGATAAGTAACCACGGTCAAATTGCATCCCTTCAACAACGTCTAGTTCAGTTTCAATCCCTTTTGATTCTTCAATGGTGATAACACCATCGTTTCCGACTTTTTCCATTGCGTCAGCAATGTAGTTCCCAACTTGTTCACTACCAGAAGAAACGGCACCTACTTGCGCAATTGCTTCTTTAGAGTCAACGATTGAAGAAATGCTGTGTAATTTTGCTACTGCTGTTTTAGTTGCAAGTTCAATCCCACGGCGAATACCCAATGGGTTAGCACCAGCTGTAACGTTTTTAATTCCTTCTCTGACAATTGCTTGTGTTAAGACAGTAGCCGTTGTGGTACCATCCCCAGCAATATCATTTGTTTTAGAAGCAACTTCAGAAACAAGTTTTGCACCCATATTTTCAAAATGATCTTCTAATTCGATTTCTTTTGCGATTGTAACACCATCGTTTGTAATCAAAGGTGAACCATATGATTTTTCTAATACAACGTTACGACCTTTAGGGCCTAATGTTACTTTTACTGTATCGGCTAATTTATCTACTCCACGCACCATCGCAGCCCGTGCTTCTTCTGCAAATTTAATATCTTTTGCCATGCTAAAACACCTCATTTAATTTTTTTATAACGTTTTTTGTGTGATTATTCCACAATAGCGATAATATCTTTACCATTAACAATTAAATATTCTTTGCCTTCATATTTCACTTCTGAACCAGCATATTTTTCAAACATTACTTGGTCTCCCACAACAACTGGGATTGCGGCTTTTTCACCATTTTCTAAAAAGCGGCCTTCACCAACAGCGATAACTGTACCTGTTTGTGGTTTTTCTTGTGCAGCTGATGCTAACACGATTCCGCCTACAGATTTTTCTTCTTCTTTTGCGACTTCAATGATCACGCGATCACCTAATGGTTTTAACACGATAAATCCCTCCATCAATTTTCATGTATTAGCACTCTCAATAGTTGAGTGCTAACCTACAAGAACTATATTACTCATTTTACCCCCACAATGCAAGTTTTTTCCCTTGTTTTTTTATTGAAGAAATTTTGCCTATTTTCCGAAGTAATTGTCTTGCGAAAATGATTCAGGTATACTTTTATTAGACAACTAAAGGAGTAGTTAAATGTCACAAATTAAATATAGCTTTTCATCAATTTTATGTTATGCTTTCGTTTTTTTAATTCCTGCTATTATTAAAATAAACAACGGTGAGACCCTCACTGCTGGTTTATCTTATTTAATCGGCACTGGTGTTCTAATTTTTTTATACCAAAAAGTTCCGCCTTTATCCTTTGAAAAAAATCCGATGAGTCGAAAAAAAATTATTCTCACCGGACTGATTGGTATTTTATTGACCGTCTTATTAATCGGCATCACTGGCTATATCGAAACTTTTTTTAGTATAAAAAATAATTTTAATCGCAGTCTCAATATGATGGAAGTTTTGTGGCAGCGGCCTATTTTTGCAGTTATAGCCACTATCTGTGGTCCCATTATGGAAGAACTCGTTTTTAGACGGGCTTGTATTGGCTTTTTTGGTGAATATTTTTCTTTACCTTTGGCAATTTTATTTAGTGCAGCAGCGTTTGCGCTGGTTCACACCGATAGTGATATTTTAGTCTACTTTATTTTAGGTTGCTTTTTATCCTTTATTTTCGTCAAGACAGGTTCAATTAAAACGGCCATCCTTAGTCATTGCGGTGCTAATATTTTAGTATTGCTTATTCAAGTATTGCGCTTTACACTTTAATCCTTTATTTTAACAGGCTTTTTTTTAGCAAAAAAAGTAGCTAACCGCTAAAATAAAGGATGTAGTGGTTTTTTATTTTTAAGGAGGCGTTTTAATGAAAATTGGAATTATTGGAGCCACAGGTCATGTCGGCAGTCATCTACTAAAAGCGGCATTAGACGATCATTATGATGTTACAGCGATCGTTCGTAGCCCTGAAAAATTGCAAGTAGCTGTGCCCGTGCTAAAAAAAGATCTTTTTGATTTAACAACTGCTGATCTCTCTGATTTTGATATTGTGATTGATGCTTTTAACGCACCCCACGGACGAGAAGAAATGCATAAAACAAGCTTGCTTCATTTAGCTAAAATTTTGCGGAAAACATCTGTCTGGTTAATTGTAGTCGGCGGCGCTTCTTCTTTGTATTTGAATACAGAGCGAACAAAACGCTTGCTAGATACCATTCCAGCCAGCTCTCCCATTCATCCAACGGCGTCAAATATGGCCCAATCATTGGCTGAGTTAAAAGAATTTCCTGATGTTGTTTGGACTTATGTATCACCTGCCGCAAACTTTATCTATGATGCCCCTTTTACTGGTAAATACCAAATCAACGAAGATATCTTGGAAAAAGATAGTGCTGGAAAAAGTGAAGTCAGCATGGCGGATTATGCGAAGGGTGTTATGGATTTAATCAAACAGCCACAAAAGAATATTCACATCAGTATTGCTGGCGATAGTACAAATTATTAAAAAAACTTCGCTAACGCCCTTTGCTCTCAAAAATTTCCGCGGAAATTTTAGAAATTATTCCGCAAATTTTTGAAAATATCGCCTTATTCCTAAAAGCGTTAGCCCATGAAGCTAGACCCTTAAAAAAGCGGCATAAACTTGATCTACTCTTTAGCAATAAAAAAGCGGAGACAAAATTTTGTCCCCGCTTTTTTACATATAACTGTCGTTTATTCACGACTTTTTTCATATCAATACTTAAATTGCAAACAATTCACTGGCTTGATCTGGGTCTGTATCGTAAATTTTAAAGTTATAATCCACACCTAAATCATGTTCTTTCAAAATATTTTTCATCGTTAAATGGGCGAGCTCTTTCATATTGTTTTCTTTACTTAAATGCCCCAAGTAAATTCTCTTCGTGCTATCTCCGATGATATCTGTCATAACCAGTGCACCATCTTCATTTGACAAATGGCCTCGATCCCCTAAAATTCGTTGTTTTAAACTCCAAGGATAAGGTCCCATCCGCAACATTTCCAAATCGTGGTTACTTTCCACTAAATATGCATCTGCATCGCGAATAATCCCACGAACATGATCACTGCAATAACCAGTATCTGTCAACATTACAAAAGATTTGCCGTCTTTGTGAAAACGATAAAATTGCGGTGCCGCTGCATCGTGAGAAACGCCAAAACTTTCAACGTCCATATCCCCAAAGGTTAGAACCTTCCCCATTTCAAAAATATGCTTTTGCGCGACATCAATTTTACCTAGCATACCATCCATTGCTTGCCAAGTTCCTTCATTGGCGTAAACATCCAGACCATATTTTCTAGCCAATACTCCCACACCATGAATGTGATCGCGATGTTCATGGGTAACTAGTATTGCATCTAAGTCCGCTGGATCTTTACCTACTTCTGCTAATAAAGATGTAATTTTTTTGCCAGAAAGACCGGCATCCACTAGCAGTCGTTTTTTTCCGCTTTCAATATATAAAGAATTACCAGAACTACCACTGGCTAACACACTAATTTTTAAAGCAGCTTCTGCCATCTGCTAGACTTCCCTTCAACTAAACTAAAGCGTGATTGAAATTTACAACCTCACCTTCTAAACGATTTTTATTATACATACCTTAATTGGTATTTTCCACCTTTTGCAACGTATTATTTGTAATAATACGATTTGTAAAGGCGTTCACTGTTTCAATTTGAACATTATTTTTACCAGTTTCCACAGCTACTAACCAGGCAGGCACATAAACATTTTTACCTCGAACTTGTAAAATCATCACATAAGACAGCTGGCGCCACAAAATTTTGGATTTTGCTGGTAGTTTGTTATTGATGTAAAGCGTATTGACAGCATCTTTTTCACTGTATAAGCCCATCTTTTCCCGTAGTTTTTCAATTGCAGACAGATGGGTTTGCATATAACGAGAAACACGCAATAGACCGTCATTTTCTTCTAAGATAATTTCCATTTTACTTGTGTCATCATAAAAAGGAATACCTTCAAAGCTTTGGGCACAAATAATTTCTGGATATTCTGGATCTGTTAACGACTCATGGGGGACATACATGTATTCTTGTCCAAATAAAACTTCATTTGAATCCTTCAAAAAAGAATCCACATTCTCTTTGGTTTCTTTACTATCTTTAATATAAAAATTCGTACTCGGCGTATAAATGAATTGACTGTGATTTTCTCCAACAAAGTTTGTCCCGCTGTTGAAGGCTGCACCGTTTTTTTCCTTAGCCGTATTGACAGCTTCATTCATATTTGTTGGTACCGCAGCCAAATAATATCCTTCTTTTATTTCTGAAGAAAGTTTGCCTTTGATACTAATCTCGTCTGCTTCCAAACGCTGTAAGATATCAATTTTTTGATTCGTACTAGAAACGTTACCTTCTTCATTTTTAGTAGCGTGATAAATATTAAATAAAAAGATATTCACACCCAGAAAAGCTAAGAAGAAGATCCATTCGATTTTTTTAAAATCCAATTAATCCGCCCCCGTTTCCTGCTGGATTTTAGCAATTAAACTATCATAAGAATACCACTGACCATCATAGCGGATATACCACATCGGGACTAAATCTACAACACCACTAGTGGCAGATAGATCTTGGCGACCATAAGCAATCACAAGCGATTGAACCAAACTTTGATCGACCCCCATATAAGCCAGGTTTTCAATAATCGTATGACTTGGCGGTAATTCCACGACCTCATCAGAAGGAATCGGTACTTGGATTGCATTCATACTTGAGAGAATTTGGACCGGCAAAGCACCGTTATCTGTTTTACTTTCCCCGTTTATTTTTAAATTAACTTCCCCTTGATAAGCATCCCCAAACACAGGATAGCCTTCCACGAAAATACGGTAAGTAATTTCATCTTTGTCGCGATCAAAATAACGTAAATTTCCCAAATTAGCACCAAGGCGTGTGATATAACTGAAGCTTTGGGAATAGATATCGCCCTCACCACCACTTAAGTCAATCTCTCCACGAAAATCAATGAGCTGCTTGTCTTCTTGAATACTCATATTTTCAGTGCCATCATATAAAACAAGGTTGCTAGTTTCTTCATTCATTTTTACATCTTGGGGATTTGTGAAAAATGCATCCCGGAATGTTGTATAAGATAAATTAGAAGCAATATAGCTATAGCGCTTCAATTTGACCGGCGTTTGCGTATTGTATTGCATACTACTGATGCGATTTTCTTCATTCATTTGCAGCCAATTTTTTTCTGCGGCTTGGCTTGCAATTTGCGTAATCTTCAGCTCATCAATGGTTACTGGCACCTCGACAATTTGATGACGGCGCATATTAATAAAGCGAATTTGATGACTGTCAAAGTCAAGCTGCACCTTAGTAAAATGAACATCTTGCAATTTATCTAATGCTAAGTCTAGATTAAACATTTCAACATATTCCTTCACTAAAAATGGGCCAAAATATGAAAGTTCAACGCCATTTTTAATATCAACATCAGCAAAAAATTCTTCATCGCTGTCATAGTTTTTTTTCTCAGGGGTACCAAAACTAGCTTTATTCACTAGATTTTGAACATCCCCAATAATTGTGTCTGTAGATGTCTGCTTAATATTGCCTTCACCATTGACCCATACCAAACGTAGCGGTAAAAAAATGTCGGTTGCTTTTCGGATATTCTGGGTCGTACTGACAATCCGTTCTGCTTGCTTATTGGTTTGCAAATTACTGCGCGCAGTCGGGCTCAACCAAATCATATAAGAAAGATAAAAACTTAATGCGATTAAAAAAATCAAACCGATACGAATAATACGTTCGGATATTTTCATTCCCACCATTCCCCCTCATATGGTTCATAAGGTAATGTAATAAAGAAAGTAGAGCCTTTGCCTTCTTTACTTTCAGCCCAAATACTACCACCATGGGACTTAATTACTTCTTTTGAAATTGCTAAGCCTAGGCCTGTACCACCTTGTTTTCGTGCTCGCGCCTTATCGACGCGATAAAAACGATCAAATACTTTTTGCAAATCTTTTTTTGGAATACCTAATCCTCTGTCTTGAACGCTCAAGACGATGTTATTATGCGTTTCCATCAAACGAACAGTAATCGTGCCGCCGTCTGGTGAATACTTGATGGCGTTATTCATGATATTATCAATCACTTGCATCATTTTATCGGTATCCACTTCAACCCACAATTCCCGTTTGGTAAATTCTCGCCGAATTGTATATTTTTTCTTTTGATCCTGGGAATTCATCATCATATCAAAACGATCCAAAACAAAATTCACTAGTTCATTAAAATTAATATATTCTAGTTGCATATTATTTTTACCATTATCCATCCGCGATAAATTCAAAAGATCGTTGATCATGCGAATCATACGGTCGGTTTCATCTAGCGTTACTTTTAAGAAATTTGGTGCAATTTCTTTGTCTTGCCAAGCACCTTCACTCAAAGCTTCAATGTAACTACGCATACTGGTCAAAGGTGTCCGTAATTCATGGGATACATTTGATACAAACTCCCGGCGTTCTTGCTCTGTTTTTTCCTGTTCGGTTACATCGTGCATAACGGCTACTAAACCACTAATAAAGCCCGATTCACGCCGAATCATGGAGAAGTCCGTCCGCAAAATAATTTCACTGCCATCTGGTGCTTCACGAGAAATTAACATTTCATCAGGATTTTCCAAAAGTTTTCGCAGGGTATAATCTTCTTCAATATCTAGTAGTTCTAAAATCGAATGTCCCACTGCTTCTTCACTGGTGACATTTAAAAGGTTGATTGCCATTTCATTAATCGTAATGACTTTTCCTCTTCGATCGGTGGCGACAACACCATCTGTCATATGCGACAAGACACTATCTAGCCGATTTCGCTCTGCTTCCATCGCTTCTTGCGTTTCTTCGATCCGATCTCCCAGTTGATTAAATGTTTCAGCCAATTGCCCTAACTCATCTTTACCATGAACAGCCACCTTACGACTATAATCTCCTCTGGCTATTCGCCTTGCTTGTTCTCGCATTTCTCCAATCGGTTGTGTGATCGAGCGGGAAACCAATACCGCCACGATTATTGAAATGGCCGCCGCGATAATCGAAGCAGTAACAAAAATCAGAGCCGTATTTTGAATTTCTAAGTATTGTTTTTCAATATCACTCTTAATGTAAACAGCTCCGATAATGCTATCCCCTGTAGGAGATTGAATTGGTTGTACATTAATGTAAACTCGATTTCCTGTTGTATCATCAATGGCCATCTCAGATTTTACGGCTAAATCATCAATATCGCGATAATCATTTTTTTTGCCGCGGGCACTACGATCAGAAACATTGGTAGTCGCTCTCACAATGCCTTTTTCATCCACAACTCGAATTTCAATAATATCGCCGCTTTTATTCGTGTCAATAATCCGCTGAATAGAAGCATCCGCTTCATCGGTCTCTTTATCATTGTCTTTACTCAATTCTGAGCCAAGCGTGCCGGATAAACTGGCAGCTTGTCGGTTCATACTCGTGGTAAAACTTTCGATCGTTTTATTTTCCAATCCGCGAATAAAATACGCCCCGATAATCTCGATCGAAATAATTAAGATCAAGATAAATGCCAGGGCGATTTTAAAGTTCACTGATTGAAAAAAGCGAACTTTTTTATTCATTCCATTACTCCTGTTCCGGATTGCGTAAATAATAGCCTACGCCTCTTCGTGTCACCAAATAATTAGGATGGCTTGGATTATCTTCAATTTTTTCCCGCAGACGACGAACTGTTACGTCAACGGTTCTGACGTCGCCAAAATAATCATAACCCCAAACGGTTTGTAATAAGTGTTCTCTGGTCATTACTTGACCTAAATGCTTTGCCAAATAATGTAACAATTCAAATTCTCTATGGGTCAGCTCAATCGCCTCACCATTTTTCATAACCATGTAGGCTTCTGGTTGAATGGTCAAATCTCCAATGACAAGTTCGGAGTTTGGCGCTTCTTCAGCTTCTTTTGCCGCAGTAGAACCACGACGCAAGTTGGCTTTAACCCGAGCAACTAATTCACGGTTTGAAAACGGTTTGGTTACATAATCATCTGCGCCCAATTCCAGTCCTAAAACTTTATCGATTTCAGAGTCCTTGGCTGTTACCATGATGATTGGCATATCATAGTTTTTGCGCACTTCCCGGGCCACTTCTAGCCCGTCAATTTTTGGTAACATTAAATCCAATAAAATCAAATCTGGCTCGACTTCTTTCACTTTTTCTAGGGCTTCTTCCCCATCAAAAGCAGTGTGTACCTCATAACCTTCTTTGGTTAAATTGAATTTGACGATATCTGAAATTGGTTTTTCATCGTCAACAACTAATATTTTCTTCATTAGAAGACACCTCTTTATGCTTCTTAAATTTGTCTCTATTATTATAACTCATTTTGACAGGCATTTCATTAAATGGAAAATTTCCTGCTCTAGCAGCCTTTTGAAAAGAAAAAGCTTAACAAAAGAGTAAGAATTAAGTCAAATAACACACCTTTTTTCTGACTTTGATTCTTCACTTGTTAAGCTTCCTTCATTATTTTTTTTGATTAGTCTAACGCTTGAATCCCAAAACCTAATAATCCAGGACCAGTATGGACAACCAACGCTGGGGAAATTTGCCCAAAGAAAAATTCTTTGACTTGGGGAAATTCTTTTTTCAAGTGCGCCAACATCATTTCAGCCTCTTCTTTTGCATCACCATGAGCAACTGCTAATCGAACTTTTTGATGATTCCCGATTGCTTCAGAAATCAAACGCACTGATTTTTCCAAACTTTTTTTGCGCCCTCTGGCTTTGGCAACGGTATAATAAATTCCTTCATCATTGCATGAAATTATCGGATTTAATTTTAATGCATTGCCTAAAATCGATGCGACTAAACCAATCCGGCCGCCTTTTTGCAAATATTCTAAAGTTGCCACATTGAAGTAAACTTTGTTTTGCAACACTTCTTTTTCCAATTGGGCGATTAATTCGGTAAAAGATACTCCTGATTGCAATAGTTCTGCTGCTCGAATCGCTTGCAGGCCAGCACCAATACCAATATTTTTCGTGTCAAATGCATAAGTAGTTAAACCTTCATAATGCTCGCCTAAAAGACGAACAGCATTATTTGTCCCGCTCAAACCACCAGAAATCGTAATCGCTAAGACATGGGTAAACCCATCAGCTTTGATTTGATCAAAAATTTTATTAATCGTATCGCCATCAGGTAATGAAGTAGAAGGAATTTCCTGACTTAATTTGGCATAAATCTCTTCTGGGGTGATATCTACTTTATCGGTGTATTCCCGATCTTTATAAATAATTTTTAAAGGAATCGTGTACATACGATTTGCGGCAACAATTTCTTGTGGTACGTCTGTTCCAGAGTCTACTAGTAAGGCAATTTTTTCTTTAGTCATTATTTTCTCCTTGTCGTAAATAATCAATCTCACAACTAATAACTTTTGCGGCTAGAATTTTATTGGCAAAGGCAATTGTCGCCGTTCGGGCTGCCAAATAAGCAAAAGGGATAGGTTCATTGGGGTAAGTTATCCCTTCACCTTGCGCTTGGCGGGCGATTAAATGAAGCGCACTTTCTTGCTCACGACAAAAAAAGTTATAGGCCTCACGAATGCCATCGGTACGTCCTTGAAAAACAATTGCTTCTTTTATTTCGGGAATCGTTAAAACTTGCTTCAATGTGGTAATAGCAAGTAAAAACGCCACATGGGTTCTGGTATAACGTTTTTTAACTGGCGGTGGAATCAAGCCTAATTTGACGTAATTGTTTACCATTGACTTTGTCAAAAGCGGATGCTTGTCGCCTGTTGTCACAGGGGATAAATATTGATCAACTAATTGAATCACTTGATCCATATATAATTCCAAGTCAGGTAATTGGTCCCAACGTGGTAAATGGAACTCACTAATTGCTTCGCCCCATTTTTTTAAAGTTTCATTTTGAAAAGTATCATTCATTTTCATTACTCCAAATAAATTTATGATAATTATATAAAGTAGTTTTAAAAACTAGATAGAATATAACACATTCTACGAAACAAAACTAGCCAACTAAAGGAAAATTTTAGAAGTAGCCCCTAGAAAGTTTGTATAAATTTCCACAGCTTTTAGATAGTAAGAGCAAAATATTGCAAAATCGCAACTCAAATTAAAATTTTTTACTTCGTGCTAGTAAAGCGCGTTTATAAAGTGTGGCAGGAAGAAAGGCTTTCTAAAACTTGTTTTGCTTTCTAGCAGAAAACCAAAAAAGTTAGCTCAAGAGGCTGATGGCTAAAAAGACAGCTACACTAAATTTTTAAAGTAAAAAAAAGACCTGTCGGCGGGGAACCGACAGGCAGGAGTAAAAATGAAAAAGTGTTAGGGTTTGTCTTAAAAAGACAGGTTATTGTTGGTACTCTTGTATAGTAACGAGAAAGTGTGAAAAAAGTGTGAATGAAGTTTTGCACCTCTGTAAAATTTTTCTTGCGATAAATTAACCAAAGCAAAAATATTTTCCTCTTTATTCTTGCATTTTCAAAATCAGAGTGCTAACATAAAAAAGTACTTTTCTTAAAGTATTTTTGGGCCGTTAGCTCAGTTGGTAGAGCAGCTGACTCTTAATCAGCGGGTCGCGGGTTCGAGCCCCTCACGGCCCATTGGGTGCCAAACCCACGCCACCGGTATGATCTCGGCGTCTTTTAGACGTTTCGAAGAGATTGTATGCGGTGGTATTTTTTTGTCTTAGGTATGGAATTTGGGTACGAAATTCTAAATTTTTTAATTTCATAAAAAATAACAACAAAAAACAGCCCCATTCTCAAATTAAGAGTTGGGGGCTGCTCACTGTTTAATAGAACATTAGACAACAAATTCCCTAGAGAGATATCTCTTTTGGTATTTATCAGTTCGAAGCCATATGATCAAAATATTCCCACTTACTGACTCACTATCACCAAGTGTAACTTGAATCACAATTTTTTAAACTATCTATTTTTGGGCCAGCTTTAGTTGCTTTCACTATGCTATGGTTTTCTGGTCTATGATTTATAGAAACAAAATAATTAGTCGAAACCTAGTTCAATTGTTTAGGCTTTCTAACTACGTCAATAATTGTTCCATCGCGATATTCAATCATCGCGACAACTTTCTTGTCCTTCGACGAGTAATTCTTCTGGAATCTCTCTTCCTAATACATTTTTCATACTAGATCCCCCTTATACTGTCCTGAAGCTTTGGCAAGATTTAATACTCTTTGAGCGCCTTCAACCCAAGCGATATCAACCATCTTACCATCAACAACTAAGACTCCAATCCCTTGATCTTCACTCTCTTTGACAGCTTCAATCACATGAATTGCATGATCAATTTCTTTTTGAGTCGGGTTAAAGATTTCATGGGCAACGCTAATTTGTTTTGGACTGATACACGATTTTCCATCAAAGCCCATATCCGCAATCATTTGTACTTCATTTACAAAACCATCCATATCGTTTACATCTGTATAAACAGTATCAAAAGCCATCACGCCTGCCGCTCGCGCAGCTACCAACATCTGACTTCTTGCATAAAATAATTCATTGCCTTCATTCGTTCTTTTGGAGTGCATCGTTCGTGTGAAGTCTCCTGCACTTAACGCAATTCCCATAAGTCTTTTACTACTACCTGCAATCTCGTATGCATTGATAATTGCCAAAGGTGATTCCAAAGCGGCCATTAGCATCGTAGAACCAACTTCTCTTCCAAATTCCTTTTCAGCAGCTTCAACCAAGTTTTCTACCAATTGAACATCTTCAGCTTTTTCCGTTTTAGGTAACCGGATACCTTCGGCTCCACCAGCGACAGCTGCTCGGATATCTTCTTCAAAAAGATCAGAATCTAGTGCATTTATCCTAACCCATCTTTCAACTCCTTGATAATCCAATTCCGCAAGAGTATGATAAAGTTGAATCCGAGCCGAATCTTTCTCACTTTCTGCTACTGCGTCTTCCAAATCAAAGATCACGCAATCTGGTTTATACACAAAGGCATCCTTTACTAAGGAAGCTCTTTGCATGTTTAGAAAAATCATCGTTCTTCTAATTCTGTTCTTGATCATAGGATTGTTTCCCCCCATGCAATATCTTTTTTTACTTCACATGCACGTAAAACAGCTGTTTCAACTCTCGCTTTAATTGTACAATCAAGAGCACCTTTATCGTTAACTATTACATTTGCTTGTTCAATTCCCAATCGCATTAAAACGCTTTCAACTGTTGTTCTAATTTGTTTTCCATACTGGCTCATTACACTACTTTCGATGTCTATGTTAAGTCCGCTCTCAGCAGGCTCAATTACTACGTAAACATCACTAGATTCATAGCTACCAGCTACAGCACTGTGCTTAAGCTTCATTGAAATTCTCCTCTCACAAACCATTTTTCTTTTTACATACTAAGTTTATCTTTAACTAAATGTGAAACCCATGTTTCAAATCACAATAAAACAAGGCATATCTATCATTTTTTTGTACTGTAATATAATTTGGGTTCTCCAAAAGCTCCTGCATAGAAAAAATCAGATTAAAGCCTACATTAGGCAAAAAAACTAGCATTCACTAATGTAAATGCTAGTTCACTACTTAATCAAAGTTGAGGCTATTCTTGAAATGGCTTCCTGAATTTCATCAATTGAATGTTTCTTACTTCTCCCGCAAATTTTTGCATCATTTCCACACAAATAACATTTTCTTGGAGCAATACCATAATTTTTGCGACTTGTAACTACAATCTGATTCTCAGTAGCATACAATACATCCAGATCTGCAATTCTACCAAAAATATGAGTATTCTCAATCTCGATCATCTTTTTCTTTATTTCGTTTGGATCACCTGGCAAAGAGATAAATAATTCTAGTCCTGTTTTTCGATTATAAGACTTCGTCAAACATGACTGTCCTTTAACAACACTTCTCTTTAGCTCTTCGTAAATAATCTCAAAAACTTGCTCTATTATAGGAATATTTTTTACCGGTCCAGGTATATTCAAAGTAAAGCAAATTAGTGCATTTTCAGGATACTCATGCAGTATCTCACTTTGGAGCATTGCCCTTTTTTCTCTTGCCTCCAACATATCTTCCATAGTTATCTTTAAACCGCTAGCAAAAAAATTAAATGCCATAAACTAACCACCTCAATAGTGAACTACATCAGAAGTCATCTTTATTTTCTCTATAATCGGTAAAGCTTCCTCACTAACCAAATAATTAAATGTAGTTTCAGGCACCAGATCTTTGACGGTTTTTAAATCATTTTCCTTTAGTGCCTGCCTAATCTTAGAAGCGCTGATTATTTTTGCATTGACTTCTTTCCGCTTTAGTTCAATAAATTCAATTCCGACTTTTCTTAGCTCATGATTCATCACATTATTATAAATACCTGTTACCAAACTAAACGGCTCTTCTCCTGCATAGCGGCAATTTATAGCTAATCTTTCCGCAATTTTTTGAAATATCTTTATATCAAGTAATGCGTGCCCTTCAATAACCGAAGTTTCATCTTTCTGAAAATAACTTGGAAAGGTTGCATTACTAATCATATACGGCCCGGTTGGATGTAGCACAACATTTTTAAGATGAGCTGTTCCCTCTTCAATTAATCTTTTTCTGATTGAAAACGGGAAGATACTACTATCCTCACTTACAACGAAAAGATGAACCAGATCACTTTTTTTGGCAGCTTCCTCAACTAAATATTGATGTCCTAAGGAAAATGGATTGGCATTCATGATAATTGCCGAGTTTTTACCTTGATTTAAATCAAATGCAACATTGGTGTGTAAACTATTTAAATAATTTTCAAAACCATTTTTTCTATTTTCTAAAAATACAAGGTGGTCATCAACTGTAACGATCTCATAAAATCCCAAAGTTTTAAATATATCTTCTCGTCCCGCTTTTGTATAAATAAATAGGTGAAAAATACCACGTTTAAACTGATAGTTCACTAAGTGAGTAACAATCAAATTCATCAGCCCCTCACCTTGGTGCTTGCTAGCTACAGCTAAACATCTCAACGTATTTCCAAAACAACTTCCTGTAGCAATCAAATTGTTATCCTCGTCAAAAATTCCACAGGTATACTCCAGGTTTTTATCTCTGCGAATATTCTCCTTTTCTAACAGCCGAATAACTTGTTCATTTTTCTTTCTATTTTTAGGAAAAATTTTTGTTACAACATATTCACTCATTGAAGATATCTCCTTACTGGTTTATAGCGATAAAAACTTCTCTCTTTTGAACAACAACAGCGTAGCATCGCACATTTCTCCTAGCTAAAAAATCTTTAGCTTGTTAAAAGAACACAGCCATTAAAACTCTCTCTTTTATTTTTTTGTACTTGCAATTTCTTCACTAAAAATGATGTGTAATTTAAAATATCTCTGCTTATAGTTTGGTCTTCTCAAATAAGATGTACCTAAGTTATAATGAAATCGTCCACTCATTATTTCCCTTAAGTGTAATTAAACTAAAGCTTTTCATCTATGTCTGGATATACATAAATCATTTGCCATATTACTGATTTTTTGGATAGGAAAACAAAATGGGAGGAAAACAATGCAGATTTCAAAACTAAATTTACTTTTTACAAAGAAATTTTTGTCTGACATCACAATTTATAATGTTGAAATGTTTGATCTAAATGGGAAGAATTATTTTACAAACGAGCTAGATTCAACTATTTCAAAAGCACTAATTCCTGATATAGTTGAACTTCAACAAAATGTATATCTTCCTATTGAAATTCAAAAAGAAATCAGTTTTATTTTACGTTTCAAAAAAATAAGGAAGATGATAGTGTGTTCTATCAAAATTTTGCTAGCTCTTTAAAAAGAACTTTAGAAACCAGCCTAAACTTCGTAAACGATAATTCCTACGTTGGCAGTATTGATATGCTAAATGATTTTCTTACAGAATTACTCTTACGGGACTCCAGTGACCTTTTTAGCAATTTAGTGGAACGAGCAAATCTTTTGCATTTTGATTATGCTGTAAGTCGTCGCCTAGTCCTCGTAGATATTACTCATTTTAAAAAAGTTGTCCGAAACAGTTCAAATAAAATAGAGGTTCAAGAAAAGTTAGACACTGTTCAAAAAATTCTTAAAAATCATATTTCAAGTTACGCGGAATATGCAGTCTATCTTTATGATGATAAATTTGTTCTTTTTAAAAAAGAAAATGATACCTTCGATGAAGAGCTTTTAACTATTCGAAAAGAAATTATGGATGTACTTGCTTTAGGTTCTCAATTCATTGTCAGTCGTCCATGTACATCTTTGGAAAGCTATAGATCCGAGTTTAAAAAAGTAATCGAATTACATGAGAATCATGCTCGCAGGAACCTTGATATCCCACTTCTTTCAGTTGATAAAAACCAAATTGAACTCCTGCTATCTAACGTTAGTACTGAGGATCAATATTTTTTTATTCAGAAAGATATCACTATTTTGACAGAAATATTTAAATCTAATCATGAATTAATCGAAACTTTTATTCATTTTTTTAAAAACAATATGGATACTAAAATGACGTCAAAAGATTTGTTTATTCATAAAAACACTGTCTATTATCGAATCAAAAAACTATCTGATCTAGTGAATAGGGACTTATTTCTACCCTACGATAGTGCTTTTTTATTCATTCAGATTTGTTTATATAGGAATTTAAATGAACCGAATAGAAGCCAAATAAAATCAAACTAAAGGAATACTTGCACCTTTTTTGGTTCTTATGTAAATTTATTCGTCTACAAATATAGAGAGTCTGGGACATAAGTCCTCTAAAACAAATAAACTAGCTAAGTGTTCTTATGTTTAAAGATTATGTCACAAATCAGATTATTCTTCCTCTAAATTTTAGTTTTTGGTTAGAAAAAATGATATTACGTTTGTCATAAATGAGCTCATTGAGAGTATTCTAGAGAATCATTTTCTCACTTACCCTCCAAAAATGATGACAATAATGATTTTATGCGCCTATACACAATCCGTCTTTTTCGGTCGTAAGATTGACGTGTTAACCAAAGATATTCTCCGCATGATGTGGCTTACGCAAAGCTATCAATCCAGTTACCGAACCATCAATCGTTTTCGCGTAAATCCTTTAGTACTCATCTTGAATGACAGCACAAAATACTATAGAACCAAAAAAAGTGGTCTTTAAAAGCGCGAGTAAAAATCGCTTTTAAAAACCACTATCTAACAGTGCTATAACGTAATGATCAAATCGTGAAATCCAGCGACAGAAAACATTGCTTTTGCTTCCATGGCTACTTTTGTTTTCACATAGCAAATAGCGCGACCATTGCGTGCTCTTCTATATTTTTCACCATAATTGGTAATATCATCCATATCCCCATTTTCAAAGCCTAAAAACTCGCAGTTTTCACCTTCAAAGTGAATAACTTGATTGGCATCGGTTAGATTTTCCTCTTTGTCGACGATAGATAATTCAATTTGTTGAATCACTTCATCTTGTGGTAAAAGCATTTTAAAAGCCATTGGTACTTGCCACACATTGGCTGTTAATCGTTGCCCTTGACCTACGGCTTTTAGAGTATCGGTAATTACCTCTCCATCTTTTTGCGCTGTCAAAATTAATGGGCCTGCTACAAATGGAACAATAGTCGAATAGTAACCCTCTACTTCATCAAAAGTTAAAGCAATTCTTTCCTCGTTCACCTTCAATTCAAAACTGTCAGCATTCGTGTAGAGGCGAATTTCAACTTGTTCGCCTTCACTGTAATTCCATTTGCGATAAACAGCTTCCCATGGATCCTCTGATTTTTCTTTAGCAGGACGCGTAAAAAGACGGGCGGTTAATTCTTCTGACCACCAGCTTTTACGTTTATAAAACATCATGGTTTCATATCCACACATATCTAATAAGCCACGATAAGTCCCATGTTTGGGCCAAACACCACGAGATTCTCCTAAATAATCAATTCCCGTCCATAAAAATTGGCCAGCGATATAATCATTATCTTTTACCGCTAACCAATTTTGATAGCTGTGACGATTTTCACTACCAATAAAAGGCTTGTTCGGAAAAAGACGGTGATGTTCTTCATACAAGTGTTCTTTATAGTTATAACCAATGACATCTACACTATCTACTAAGCCCGTTTGATAGGATAATTCTGGAAAGGCTGCAGCCAGTGTCGTTGGCCTTGTTGCATCTTCTTTGTGGACGATTTCACTCAACTGTTTGGCAATCGTTGTTAAACGACGCGTATCCGGACGATTTGGATTGTAAATCCGCTCTTCAGCTGGTTTATTGGCGTCATTATTGCCTTCCATTTCATTGAATAAATCATTGGCATAAGGATCATTGGGATAGTCAATCTCGTTGCCAACACTCCAAGCGATAATTGAGGGATGATTTTTATTACGCAATACCATGTTCACTAAATCTTTTTTATGCCACACTGGAAAGTCCTTGGCATAGCCTTCGTATTTTGGCGGATAAACATTATGTCCTTGCCACCATTTATTTTTTGGGTTTTCCCATTCGTCAAATGCTTCATCAAAAACAAAAAAGCCTAATTCATCACATAAATCGTACAAAATTTGGGAATGTGGATTATGGGCCATCCGAATCGCATTGCAACCAGCTTCTTTTAATTTTAACAAGCGACGCAGCCAGACTGCTTTGGGAACAGCTGTACCAAAACAACCGGCATCTTCATGCAGACAAACCCCTTTTAGTTTTACGTTATCTTTATTATTTAAAATAAAGCCGTTATCCGCAGTAAATTCGAATGTACGAATACCGACTTTTTCTTCGTAGCTATTTTCTTTACCGTCACTAATAATCGTTGTTGCAAGCGTGTAAAGATTCGGTGTTTGTGGACGCCATAGCTTTGCCTCTTTCACTGCTGCTTCAAATTGAACTTCGTAAATTTCGTTGTCTTCTAGCGTAATTTGGCTTTCTCCAATTGTCACAGTATTTCCAGTAGCATCTGTTAATGTTTGCTTCACAGTTGCCGTATTTTTTACTCCACTTAAATTAGTTACAGCTGTTTTTGTTTTAACACTGGCAATAGTATCATTTAAGGATGTCGTTTCAAAAGTGACGCCATATCGATCCACCATAACCGGATTGGAGCTGACGATTGCTACCGGACGAGAAATTCCAGTACCGTTATACCAACGAGAATCTGCTATATCCGTGTGATCAACCCTAACGGCAACAACAATTTCATCATTTGTGTTGTAGCTTAAAATTTCTGTTAAGTCAAACTGAAAAGAGCTGTAGCCAGATGCCCAACTTCCCATATGATAGCCATTAACCCAAACCTGGCAATTTTTATAAACACCATCAAAACGCAATTGAAGGATTCTATCTTTTAATTCACCAAGTTCTTTAGCATCAACATGAGCCCGATACCACCCAATTCCACCTGGCAGATATCCTGTTCCACTAGAAGCTTCCTTCGTAAAGTCTTGTGTAATACTCCAATCATGAGGGACTGTCACACTTTGCCAAGTTTCGTCGTTAAAATCTTTTTGCCACGCGATTTCATTATCACCTAAATAAAAAAACCAATCGTTTATACTATATTTTTTCATCATTATTCCTCCACTTTTAAAAAAGGGGTAGAACAAGTTTTCAGCTCTACCCCTAACTAAGAATGAATCTTAGTGGTTTATTTATTTAATTCACCTAGGACAAAGTCAACTGCGCCTTTGGGATCACGGGTTAAATTAATATACTGCGCCCCTTTGGTTGCAATTAATTTGATACCTAATTTATCAGTATCTGTTTTAATATCATCATAGTAAGTGTTTACTTGTGGTGCTAATACGATAACATCATAGTTGTTCATAATGTCATAATGAGAACCATATGCCCCAGCAGCTGCTTTAATGTGTTTCCCTGTTTCTTCGGCACCTTTTTTCAAAGCATTGGCTAACATCGCACTAGTTCCCGCACCGGCACATAAAACTAAAATATTTAAATCTTCATCGTAACCTTTGCCACTAGCATTTGGGCTAACAGCAGGTTCTGTTTCAACAATAACAGTTTCATTTCCATCAACAACTGCTGCTGCACTAGCCGGAGATAATTCTGGTGCAATTGTTTCTACTTCATCAATTTCTTCAACACGTTGCGCTTCTTGTTCAACTAAAACTTTATCGTAAGCTTTACAGAATGGTAAGTAAATCAAGAAGTCAACAATTAGTAAAGTAGCTGCTAAAACAAAAGAAATTGGTTGGAAGTTTGTTTGTAGAACAGTACCAATTGGACCTGGCGTCGCCCACGGCAAGACATACATAAATCCGTTCATTCCCAAAACATCGATGAATAACTTACCGATGATAACATTGGCTACTGGTGCCAAACAGAATGGCACTAAGAAGTATGGGTTCAAAATAATTGGTGCCGCAAACAGTAATGGTTCATTGACCGCAAACATTACTGGAATAATAGATGCTTTACCAACTGCTTTTAACTGTTTAGAACGCATTAACAAGATGAAAATAATTGGTACGATAAAAGTTGCACCAGTACCCCCTAATTCACCAACAAAGTTACCGAAGTTTTCTGTTAATGAGTGGAAAGGATGTTCACCATTTTGGAATAATTTCAAGTTTTCTTCGGTATTGCCATATAAAGCTGAAGATAAACCTGGTTTTACAACTGATGGTCCATGAACCCCAACAAACCAGAATAATGGGATTAAAAACCAAATCAATGACATCCCTGGATAAGATTCTGCAGCAGAGAAAAGTGGTGATAATAATTTAGAGAACATTTCACCAAATGGCGCATTGATAAAGAAACGAGAAGCAAGGTCAATAATAGCACAAGCTAAAATTGAGAATGAAAATGGAAAAACATCACGGAAATTTTGTGAAATACTACCCGGTACTTCCGGCGGCATTTTAATTGTAATATCGCGTTTGATACAGAACTTATACATATTAACTGTAATAAAAGCTGCGATAAAAGCTGATAACAAACCTTTTGTTCCCATGTAATCCGCGACAAAGGCACCGTCTGTTTTATTAACAGCAAGTAAAAGCATGCCGCAAATTGAAGCTAGCATAACAGAAGTTTCGTTAATCACTTTACCATCTGGCATTTTACGATTCATTGAACCTGCTAAACATCGCGCTGTTGTTCCTGCAACTAACATCCCCACTAAGCCCATCGTAAAGTCATAAATTTTCCATAACCAGGTTTCAAATTCTGCTGGTAGTGTAATACCAAAAATTGGCGGGATCGCCGCAATCAAGATAAAAATACTGGAAAATAAGATAACTGGCATCGCTGCCAAGAAACCATCTTTAATCGCCGACAAGTAAATGTTTCTTGAAATCTTTTGAAAAGTTGCCTGATGCTTTTCGATTTGTTTAATAATGGCGTTCATTTCATTTCCTCCTTAACCTTTGTTTATTTGTTGTATTTTTCTTTATATAAGTCGACAAAGTTTTCTGTTAATTCTTTTAAAAGAATAGTCGTCATCAAATGATCTTGCCCATGAACAAAGATAAAACCGATATCTAAGTCTTCACCTTCTGCTTCTGCGGCCAGACATTTGGTTTGAGCATTATGGGCCAAATTCAAATTTTCCTCAGCGTCAGCCATAAGTGTCGTAACATTTTCAAAATTGCCAGCCCGGGCTTCTTTAATAATTGTTAATAGGCTACTTCTAGCGTCACCAGCATATGCGACAATCTCAAAGCCCAGCATCTGTAATTCTTCTTTATTCATCATTCTCACTCCATTTTTTCAATATTCTGAATTCGTTTTCCGGATAATTTTTCGCAACTTCTACTAAAGTTTAAATAATTACTTTTGTTTCACTGACAAATTTATACCAATATGCCGATTCTTTGGGATAGCGTTTTTGCGTTTCAAAATCCACATAGAACAAGCCATAACGTTTGTTGTAGCCATTGGCCCAAGAAAAAACATCCATTAAAGACCAGATGAAATAGCCTTTGACATCGACACCCGCAGCGATGGCTTTTGCGATAGCATTAAAATTCCCCCGTAAATATTCAATCCGCGGACCGTCCATAATCACGCCATCATTGAAGTTATCTTTAAACCCTAAGCCGTTTTCAGTAATATAAATTTTTCCATAATTTGGATAGTCGGCTTTAATTCGAATTAATAAATCAGATAAACCTTCTGGATAAATAGCCCAATCCCAATCATTTTTAGGAATATCATCTCTTTGAACACGTTCACCAATTCCTTTGATCCGGTAAAAACTAGTTCCTTTTTCCCCAGTACCATTAAATCCAACTTCACTTTTTCCTTCGTAATGTTGTACCCAGTGACTTTGATAGTTATTGATTCCCAGAAAATCAGTTTGGGTAGCAGCTTTTTCCATCTCAAGAAAATCTGACTCTTCAAAAGTAATACTTGTATCATTGGCAGCTAAAATTTCATTAACTAGCGCCATCGTTTTATCAGAATAGCGTCCTTTATAAGTTGCATCTAGTAAAAAGGCAATAGAGAGCGCATCATCTTTAGCTGCAGCATGAACATCTTCTTTTGCTTTGGAATAAGGATATTTTGGTTCCAGGGAGTGCACAACACCAATTTCACCAGCATAATTGCCTGCTTTAAAAATGTTCACAGCCCGTGCGTGGGCCCACATCATATTGTGTAAACAAGTCACTACTTTTTTTAAATCAAATTTCGTTTCTGGCGGGAAGATACCTGTTAAATATTGATTCGTGGCCACAGGATAAATTTCATTAAAGGTACTCCAATAATGCACTTCTTTAAATTCTTCAAAGCAAAACTTAGCGTAGTTAACAAAATGTTCCACGTTTTCTCGGTTTAAAAAATCACCATTATCAAATAATGTCTTCGGCGTATCAAAATGATGAATGGTAACAAAAGGAATGACCCCTTGTTTTTTACATTCCGCAAAGACGCGATGATAATAATCCACACCAGCTTGATTGACCTTTCCATAACCATTCGGGAAAATTCGACTCCAAGCAATGGACATGCGCAAACTGTCAATCTTAAACTCGCGACATAGTTTTAAATCAACTGGATACTGATGATAAAAGTCACTGGCCGGCTCTGCGGTGTATCTTCCTTTTTCCTCAAGCCACGTATCCCAAGCAACTAAGCCTTTACCGTCTAATTGTGTTGCACCTTCAGCTTGGTATGCCGCGGTTGCACCACCCATGATAAAATCTTTTGGTAGGGTTCTCATTTCTTTCATTACTAAACCTTCTTTCACAATAGTCGTTGAATATGAATTGCCAGATATACCCGCTCGCTATCGCTTAATTTGCGATTCGCATAATCGCTTACCAATTGATAAATTTCATTGCCAATCGCGTAGGCACGAGGATAATCTGTTTTGATATTTGTTTCCAAACTTTTAGAAAAGATGACTTGTTCTGCTGGCTGATCGAGTCTATCTGCAAAATAATTCAAATGAATCATTAAACGATCATAAAAATTTTTATTTTCTTCGGTTCGTACAATACCTTTATTTAATAATATTTTTTCTACCTGATTAATAATATCTTGACGGGGATCCAAAACTTCATTTGTTACAGGCTCCCCTTCCCGTTTGGCATTGATAAAATGCAGGGCAATCCGACCAATTTCATCATCAGGAAAATGCGCATTTAATCGCTCATTAATAATGGTGACACCCATTTTTCCAATCGCATATTCTGTCGGATATTCTTTACTCATATCAGGTAAGCGACTGACTTCATAGTTTCCTTTTTGCTGATTTTGATAGCTCCAATAAATATGATCGGTTAGTGTTACATAGATATATTCCTGAACTGGATAATTGAATTTAGAAATCGCCGTATCAATCACTTCATAACCGGTAGTAATAAAATTTAAAGGTAAATCTTTTAGCAGTGAAGAAAAATTTTGCTGGGACTCTTTATTGCGCAACATGAAAAGTTTACTAATATCTTCTTTTTTTAGTAAATCGCCTTTTTTCTTTTGAAAGACAATACCTTTTCCCATTGCAATAGCCTGCTCATCGTTTTCTATTCGAATAATGGCGACATTATTATTTAAGACTTGAATAATGCGATACATTCTATTCCCCCTAACTAACCAATAAAAAAACCGCAAATGATAGGATTATCATACCATGTAAAGATACTGGTACTCACCTAGCATTCGCGGTTTTTGCCTAATCGAATAGTAACAATCCACTACGTATTAACTTCACAAGTATCGTAACATGTAAATAAACACTTGTAAACCCTTTCTAACATATTTCCACTGTATTTTTTTCAAAAAAACACTTATACCAAACATAATCAAACATAAAACAAATGTTTTTGCTTTTCTCACTCAAAATATTCCTTGCTAAATCAACAATTTAAATAAAATACTATTAGAAAATTTGCGAATTGAATAACACAGCAAACCCACACAAAAAAACGTTTGCATTTTAACTTTTTTTGTCATTTTACTAAAATTTTTACTTACTTTTATAAAAATCTATTTAGATTTCCAATTAGTTAAAAGAAACTGCTATACTAAATAGGTATAGACAGGAGGAATTTGCATGATTCGAATTGAAACCAGTCAGACAGAAACTATTGAACCTTTATTAAGAGAAGTTTTCACAGCGCAATATCAGGCACAATTTCACGATGAATTGCCCAAAAAACACGAAAGACTTGCCATTGCCGCAACCTTAGCAGATGAATTAGTCGGCGGATTAATCGCCAAGCAAGATTTTGAAAATCTTCACGTCAGTCTGTTAGCTGTCAAACCAGAATTTCAAAACCAAAAAATCGGCTCCCGACTTTTACAAGCCTTAGGTGATTGGGCACAAGAAGAAGGTGTGATTAACTTAACCTTAACAACCAAAAGTTATCAAGCCGTTGAATTTTATCAAAAAAATGGTTTTACCATCTTTGGCAGCCTACCGGATACACCAATGCGGGGCGTCACCAAATACTACTTATATAAACGTGTCACAAAATAGCGTTGCCTTTTTACGCTTCATAAAAAGAAGGGCTTTACCAATTTTTCTTCACGCTCAAAAACAAGAGGCGGTTTTTTCTCAACTTTTCTTCCTATTTTTAAATAGCGCAATAAGGGGCTATGACAAGGATTTTGTCATAGCCCCTTATTTTACTTTTACAATTACTAAAACTGTTCCGGTTTTTTCACAGGACAACTTGTTTTACAATCTTCACAACTGCTGCCTTTTTTTACTTGACGGTAAACAACAAAGGCTGCTGCGCCAAAAATTAAGAGACTTAAAATTATCGTTGCTACCATTTATTTCACTTCCTCTTTTAATTGATGCATTGAAATGACATCATTTTTAGGTGCGGGTGTTTTACGAATTAGTAAGAACAGACCGTAGGCTAAGACCGCTGCTGCTAAAATAGTAGCCGCGTTCATTGGGCCTCCTTCAAAGATAACCCGGCCAAATTGATAGACGACAAAGCTTACCGCATAAGCTAAACCACATTGGTAGCCCACTGCGATCCAAGTCCATTTCGCATTGCCCATTTCCCGATGAATCGCGCCAATTGCTGCAAAACACGGTGCACATAGCAAATTGAACACTAAAAATGAGTAAGCCGCTACTGGTGTAAAGGCTGCTTGTAATGGTCCCCAAATTTCTACACCATTTTCAGAAACTTCATCTAAATGACTAAACAAAATGCCAAATGTGTTGATCACATTTTCCTTGGCGATCAGTCCAGTAATTGTTGCAACTGCACCTTGCCAATTTCCCCAACCTAATGGTGCAAACAATGGCGCAATCACACGACCTAAATTCGCTAAAATACTTTGATTGCCATCAACTGCTTTTAAGGTAAAGCTGTAATTGGACATAAACCACAAAACGATACTGGAGACAAAAATAATCGTCCCTGCTTTTTTAATGAAGGAAAATCCCCGATCAAAAGTTTGGCGGAAAACATTTTTGACTTGTGGCAAATGATAAGCGGGTAATTCCATAATAAATGGTGCGGGATCACCGGCAAATAAGTGCGTTTTTTTCAAGGCAATGCCTGACAAAACAATTGCGGATACGCCAATGAAATAGGCAGACGGTGCAACCCAACTTGCTTGTGGGAAAAAGGCACCGGCAACTAAGGCAATGATTGGTAATTTCGCAGAACAAGGCATAAAGGTCGTTACCATAACCGTCATACGACGATCTTTCTCATTTTCAATTGTGCGACTCGCCATAACCCCCGGCACACCACAACCGGTTGCAATCAACATGGGGATAAAGGATTTACCAGATAAACCAAACTTACGGAATAGGCGATCCATTACAAAAGCAATCCGTGCCATATAACCACAATCTTCTAATAGTGACAAGCAGAAAAAGAGCACTAATAATTGTGGGACAAAACCTAAGACAGCTCCGACACCGGCAATAATGCCATTTAAAATTAGATCTTGCATCCAAGCGGCAACGTGCCATGCTGCGAGATTTTTCGTAACAAAATCCGGTACGACTGTTCCAAACAAGACATCGTTGACCCAATCTGTTCCCATGACTCCAATTGTTTGGATAGACAGATAATAAATCCCCCACATAACAAAGGCAAAAATTGGAAGTGCCAAGAAACGATTGGTCACGATTTGATCGATTTTATCGCTGATAGTTAAGCGTAATTCATTTTCATTAACGGTACATAATGCCATTAGGCGCGCGATAAATTCATAACGCTCATTTACCAAAATGGCATCACTCGTATCATCAAAGATTTTTTCTGTAATGGCAATAATTTCGTTAATTTCTTTACGCTGAATTTTACTTAAATCTAAATTTTCTGTTGCCAATTCATCTTTTTCAAATAATTTTGCAGCATAAAAACGTGCTTGTTTTTGCGCAACAGTATTGCCTAAGACGTCAATAATTTCAGTTAAGGCTGCTTCTAAACGCTCATCATAAGTTGGATATGTCGTTTCAGGAGGAAATTTTTCCGCTGCTTGCGTACTTTTATGAATCAATTCCTGTAAACCTTGTTTTTTCAAGGCACTCATGCTCACTACCGGAATACCTAAGCCATAAGCTAATTTGTCCAAGTTAATGGTTTTGCCGCTTTTTCTGATGAGATCCATCATATTCAATCCCAAAACAACAGGAATACCTGTTTCCATAAGCTGCGTCGTTAGATATAAATTACGTTCCAAATTAGTCGCATCGACAATATTGATGATCGTATTAGGTGAACCTGTTAATAAATAATCTCTGGCAACAATTTCTTCTGGAGTATAAGGAGATAAAGAATAAATCCCAGGCAAATCTTGAATGGTAATATTTTTTTGTTTCTTTAATGTACCGGATTTACGCTCAACAGTAACCCCCGGCCAATTTCCCACGGATTGCATGGAACCTGTTAATTGGTTAAATGTACTTGTTTTCCCACTGTTGGGATTCCCCGCTAAAGCAAATTGCAAGTTTTCCATACTATCCCTCCTTTTTTAACTCCACTAAAATATACTCTGCTTCACTTTTTCTTAAAGATAATTCATAGCCACGCAAATTAATTTCAATGGGATCGCCTAATGGTGCTAATTTACGGACCGTTATCACAACATTTTTAGTCAAGCCCATATCCATTAAGCGGCGTTTGACCGCACCTTCGCCAAATATTTTAATAACTTTGCCTTTATCTCCTACTGCTAATTGATCTAAAGATAAGACTTCTTCTTTTTTTGCAGCTGGCTCGACGATAATTGCTTCTAATAAACTCTGGTCTAAAGCTAGGCGCGCATTTTGAACTAGGACAATTCCGTCTTGACCTTTACTTTTTAACAACACAACATGACTGCCGGGCAACAATCCTAAGTTTTGTAAATGCTTTTGAACTTCTGCTTGCGCTGTTACTTCTTTCACAACAAAGGTTTGATTGGGTGCAACTTCTGCTAATTTTTTCATGAATACTCCTTTACTGACAGGAATCAATTGCGACTGATAATTATTCTCATTTAGAATAAGGTCTACCGCTAGCAAAGTCAATCAAATTTAAAATATTGTAATATTTTTCACATATTAATAATTATTCTAATTTAGAACTAGACCATTTTCTATTCTCATCATGAAAATAGAAAAGAAAACTTGTCCTTCTGCTATCTTTTCAACTTGTCTACCCCAAAACCACAATGTATAGTGTGTTTATTATTACAAAACACAATATCTAGTGTTTTTCGTTTGACTTTTAGTTTTACTTCTCTATACTGAGAATATAAAGAATTAAGGGGGCATTATCATGACGATTACATTATTTTCAAAAAACAACTGCATGCAATGTAAAATGACAAAACGCTTTTTAACTGAGAATCATGTCAGTTTTAAAGAAGTTAACATAGATGAAGAGCCAAACGCATTGAACTTTCTAAAAGAACAAGGTTTCAAAAGTGTGCCGGTAACAACTGCTGGTGAAACAACAATCATCGGTTTTAGACCGGACCAATTACGTAGTCTTGCTTCTTAAACGCATTTAACCGAGGTTGTATCCTAGACAAAATAGCAGCAGTCTAACTGGCAGATTTTATTTTACAAAATAGTGGAAAATTATTTTTACCAGTTATACAAGCGTATTTTGCAATTTACGGGGACACCTCCTTTTTTTCGCATTTTTTTATTTTTTAGAGCCTAAAAAAAAAGAAAGTTGGTCCTTCCATGAGTTTAAAAGAGTTAAAAGATGTTAGTTACTACAAACTAAATAACGAAATCAATCGCCCTGTTAATGGTCAAATTCCATTAAACAAAGATCAAGAAGCTCTGCAAGCTTTTTTCAAGGAAAATGTGTTACCAAATACCAAGCAATTCGCTACATTTAATGAAAAACTGGAATATCTTGTAGCGCAAGATTATTTGGAAGCAGAGTTTCTAACACATTATTCTGCTGCATTTATTACAAAATTATACGACTTTTTATTAGCCCAAAACTTCACCTTCAAATCGTTTATGGCAGCCTATAAATTTTATTCGCAATATGCCTTAAAAACCAATGATGGTGCTTTTTATTTAGAAAATTACGAAGATCGTGTCGCAATTAACGCCTTGTATTTTGCTGCAGGCGATGAAGAGTTGGCGTTAACTTTAGCCGATGAAATGATTCATCAACGTTATCAACCCGCAACGCCTTCTTTTTTGAACGCAGGACGCAAACGCCGAGGAGAATTAGTGTCTTGTTTTCTAATTCAAATTACCGATGATATGAATTCAATCGGCCGCGGCTTAAATTCTGCATTGCAACTTTCTCGAATTGGCGGAGGAGTCGGGATTACATTATCCAACTTGCGGGAAGCCGGAGCGCCAATTAAAGGCTATGAGGGTGCTGCAAGTGGTGTAATGCCGGTTATGAAATTATTTGAAGATTCCTTTAGCTACTCGAATCAATTGGGGCAACGACAAGGTGCAGGGGTAGTTTACTTAAATGTCTTCCATCCGGATATTATGGCTTTCTTATCGGCAAAAAAAGAAAACGCCGATGAAAAAATCCGTGTGAAAACTTTATCCCTAGGTGTATTAGTTCCCGATAAATTTTACGAGTTAACCCGTAACAACGAAGATATGTATTTATTTAGCCCTTACAGTGTCGAAAAAGAATACGGCGTTCCCTTCTCTTATATCGATATCACTGCAGAATACGACAACTTAGTTAAAAATCCGAATATCCGTAAGCAAAAAATCAAAGCACGGGAATTGGAAAATGAAATTGCTAAATTACAACAAGAATCCGGCTATCCTTATATTATCAATATCGATACAGCTAATCGTGAAAATCCGATTGATGGCAAAATTATCATGAGCAATTTGTGTTCAGAAGTACTGCAAGTCCAAACTCCATCTGTTTTAAATGGACGTCAAGAATATGAAATCTTAGGTACGGACATCTCTTGTAATTTAGGTTCAACCAATATTGTTAACTTAATGGCTAGCCCTGATTTTGGTAAATCGGTCCGAGCTATGACACGCGCACTAACCTTTGTAACCGATAATTCTCATATCGATGTAGTCCCTTCCATTGCCCACGGAAATGACCAAGCTCATACAATCGGACTAGGCGGCATGGGCTTGCACACTTTCTTTGCTAAAAATCAATTGGTTTACGGTTCAAAAGAATCCGTTGAATTTACTGATATCTATTTTATGTTGTTAAATTACTGGACCTTAGTCGAAAGTAATAAAATTGCTAAAGAACGCCAGCAATCTTTTTACAACTTTGAAAAATCAGCCTATGCTGATGGCAGCTATTTTGATAAATATATTGCTGAAAATCATATGCCCCAATCTGCTAAGGTGAAAGAATTATTTGACGGCATTTTCATTCCGACAGGTGAAGATTGGGCCAAATTAAAAGCAGCCATTCAAAAAGATGGCTTGTATCATCAAAACCGCTTAGCAGTGGCGCCAAATGGTTCTATTTCCTATATTAATGACACAAGTGCCAGCTTACATCCTATTACTCGGATGATTGAAGAACGTCAAGAAAAGAAAATTGGTAAAATTTACTATCCAGCGCCTTATCTCTCAAATGAGACACTACCTTATTACACATCAGCTTATGATATGGATATGCGCAAAGTTATCGACGTTTATGCCGCAGCCCAACAACACATTGATCAAGGTATGAGCTTAACGCTGTTTATGCGTTCTGACATTCCCAAGGGCCTTTATGAATGGAAAACGGCAACCACCAAACAAACGACCCGTGACTTGAATATTTTGCGTCACTACGCTTTTCATAAAGGCATTAAATCGATTTATTACGTCCGTACCTTTACCGACGATGCAGAAGAAATCGGCAGCAACCAATGTGAAAGTTGTGTCATTTAACCCTTAATTAAAAGTGAAAAAAATAAAGGGCTTGTTTTAACAGCTTGCATTTTTTGCGAGCAAGCTGTTAAAACAATTACGATTAGGAGGCAGATCATGGCAACTTATTATGAAGCCATTAACTGGAACGAAATTGAAGATATTATCGATAAATCCACTTGGGAAAAACTAACCGAACAATTTTGGTTAGATACCAGAATTCCGCTATCAAACGACTTGGATGACTGGCGGACTTTATCAGAACTTGAAAAACAAACAGTAGGCCACGTTTTTGGCGGGCTGACCTTATTAGATACCGTCCAATCTGAAAGCGGAATGGATCAATTACGAAAAGATGTCCGTACCCCCCATGAAGAAGCGGTATTGAATAATATTCAATTTATGGAATCTGTCCATGCCAAAAGTTACTCATCGATTTTTTCAACCTTAAATACAAAATCAGAAATTGACGAAATCTTTGAATGGACCAACACGAATCCATATTTACAAAAAAAGGCCGAACGAATCAATGAAATTTATAAAAACGGCACACCTTTGGAAAAGAAAATCGCCAGTGTCTTTTTGGAGACATTCTTGTTTTACTCTGGTTTTTATACACCTTTGTATTATCTAGGTAATAATAAATTGGCCAATGTCGCTGAAATTATTAAATTGATTATCCGCGATGAATCTGTTCACGGAACGTATATTGGCTATAAATTTCAATTGGGTTTTAACGAACTGGATGAAACCAAACAAGAAGACTTAAAAAATTGGATGTATGATTTATTATATGAATTGTATGAAAATGAAGAACGTTATACCGAAGAATTATATGATGAAATCGGCTGGACTGAAGAAGTAAAAACCTTCTTACGTTACAACGCCAATAAAGCATTGATGAACTTAGGACAAGATCCGCTTTTCCCAGATACTGCCGATGATGTTAACCCGATTGTTATGAACGGAATTTCAACTGGGACAAGCAATCACGACTTCTTCTCCCAAGTCGGCAATGGTTATTTATTAGGTCAAGTTGAAGCAATGGAAGATGACGACTATAACTTTGGTCTTTAAGTAAAAAAAAGACTTCGCAAATTCCATTTTCTTTTGACTACTACTAGTGTCATAACAAATTAGTTCAAAAAAGCACCGCTACAATTATGATTATTACAATTGCCAGAATTTCACGGCAATTATGTAATGAAAATAATTTGGCGGTGCTTTTTCGTCTATTATAGGAAGTATAAGTTGTCCACCAGAAAAAGATTGATCTAACGGCTTTAGCCCTGTCTAGCTTTTTGAACTAACTCGTTGCGACAATAAGCCAAAATTTGAAAAAATGGAACCGCTATGTATCAGGATTTTGGTCTTCTATCTCTGGAGTGAATCATTCCTTTAACTTCTCTTATGTTACACTAAAAGGGTGTAAATTCCGTTAACAAAAGAGGTGTCAAATGATTACAGTGTATTTAGCCTGTGGTGGCTTAATTTTCACAGCGCTCCTTGGTTTTGTACTTTTTATCGCCCATTATCTAACTTTCTCAGGTTATCTTGCTTTTATTTTTTTAGGTACTTTTTTAGCTGCGCTAACGCCTCCATTTGTTTGGCTTTTATTAGGGCTATTCTTTGGCAGTGCGATTTTCATCCATGCGATTAAAAAAGTTGCTAGTAACCAATTCGATACAATTGGCAAAAAAGGAGCCCAGCGAGATGCTGAACAGCTTTTGGCTAATAGCCTGCCCGTTCTTGTTGCTGGCTTATTAGCACAATTTTTTCCCGCGACTTTTAACTGGTCAGAAATTATGACAGCTCTGATCGCAGTCAGTTCTGCAGACACTTGGGCTTCTGAAATTGGCATGTTAGCTAAAGGGGATCCTTACAATATTCTAACGTTAAAAAAAGTTGCGACTGGTTTATCAGGGGGTGTGAGTTTGCTGGGAACTTTTGCGGCAATTGGTGGCAGCTTTTTAATTGCGGCAACTTACGCTGGCGGCATTTTTCTATTTACCCCAATCAGCTACCAGCCTGCTACTTTTTGGCAGCCATTTTTACTTGGTGTATTGGGAATGTTTGTCGATAGTCTTTTGGGTTCAGCTTTACAAAGTAAATACCGCTGCGTTGTTTGCCATCAAATAACTGAGCAGGAATATCATCACAATAAACCCGGCCAGCTTGTCCATGGACTAAAATTTATTGATAACGATATTGTTAATTTGCTTACCGGTTTTACAGTCTTAGTTATAACCATGTTTATTTAATAAGAATAGCAGGAAAATGAAATTATGCTAAATTGCCCTTCAAATTTCTCAAGATTTTGACTTAGTGTCGCAAAGAGCTGGTGCACAAAGCTCCATCACTAGAAAAGCTGCGAGCACCGTCTTAGCTCTCAAGCACTAAGATGGAATCTTGATAAATTGTCCTTCAAATTTCTCAAGATTTTGACTTAGTGCCGCAAAGAGCTGGTGCACAAAGCTCCATCTCTAGAAAAGCTGCGAGCACCGTCTTAGCTCTCAAGCACTAAGATGGAATCTTGATAAATTGTCCTTCAAATTTCTCAAGATTTTGACTTAGTGTGCAAAGAGCTGGTGCACAAAGCTCCATCTCGAACATTTATAAGTCATAAAATTTATAATTCTTTTAACAAAAAAGCACTTCATTAAGTAAGCATTCGTCACAATGACGTACCTTACAGTTAATGAAGTGCTTTTATTTAATTAGCTTTTATTATAATTTGCTGGCAGCTGCATCATCGACGATTACGACCACATCTGCGTGATTTTGTAGCGCAGAAGCAGGAAGATCTGTTGTAACCGGACCATTTACCATGCCGGCAATCGCATCTGCTTTGTCTTCACCATAGGCCATTAAGACCATTTTTTTACCTTGTAAAATAGAACCAATTCCCATTGAAACAGCTTTTGTTGGTACATCTTCAATTTTATCGAAGAAACGTTTATTCGCTTCAATTGTTGACTCCGTTAAATCAACCACTGATGTTTTACTATCTAGTGGTGTCCCTGGTTCGTTAAAACCGATATGACCGTTGCGACCAATACCTAAAATTTGGATATCAATTGGATGCGTTGCAATTACGTCATCATAACGTTTGCATTCAGCGTCCAAGTCTTCTGCTTTACCATTTGGAACAAACGTTTCTTTGAATGGTTTTTGATTAAATAAATTTTCATTCATGAAGTAGCGGTAACTTTGTTTATCTTCTCCGCCTAAACCGACATACTCATCTAAATTAACAGAAGTCATCTCTGAAAAATCTAAATCACTTGCCATCATTTCTTGATACAAAGTAATCGGTGTACTTCCAGTTGCTAAACCTAATGTATGGATACCATCTTTCATGGCTTGTTGAATAATTTCAAAGGCTTTTTTTCCGCCAGCAGCGGCATCTTTTACGCGGATAATTTCCATTTTGATAACCTCTTTCTACGCTTGTTTGGTATAGCCCAATTATAGCACCATTTTTTTGTGTAGGCAACAAAAGTCTAGACCAAATTCCACCTTTTTTAAGAAATTCATAAACGTATGACTAGATAAAATTTTCTCTTAAATATTGCGAGTATGCGTACAAAAACATGTATTAGCTATAAAATTATGCTTACAAATTTTAAAAGTAGCAGAGTTTTTCTTAACAATCCGAGGTAAAATGTAAAAAAAAAACTTACAGACTGCATGCAGCCTGTAAGTCAAAAATTTATTTTTCTTTATCTTTTTTATCAAATAATTTGTTGATTTCACCAGCTACATCATCTTTTAAATCTTCAGCTTTTTCTTTGATTTTGCCAGCTTCTTGTTGTAGCTTACCTTTTAATTCTTTTGAATCATCACCTGTTGCTTTACCTGCTGTTTCATTTACTTTACCTTTAACTTGATCTTTATCCATTGATATAGCCTCCTTATTCTTTACTACTCTTCAAGTGTAGCAAAAATATGGTCAACTGCCCAATGAAAGAGCTTCAAATGTGTCAGATTACATAAACTTATTAATTCATTTTGAATAGCAATTAAAAAAAAAGCCGAGACCCCAAAGGATCCCGACTTTTGAAATAATCAGTGATTATTTAACTGTTACAGATGCGCCAACTTCTTCAAGTTTGCCTTTCAATTCTTCAGCTTCTTCTTTAGAAACTGCTTCTTTGATTGGTGCAGGAGCGCCATCAACTAATGCTTTAGCTTCTTTCAAGCCTAAGCCAGTTGCTTCACGAACTGCTTTGATAACTTTAACTTTTTGGTCGCCAGCTGAAGTTAATTCAACAGTAAATTCTGTTTGTTCTTCTGCTGCACCAGCAGCACCAGCTGCAGCTACAGCTACAGGAGCTGCTGCAGATACGCCAAATTCTTCTTCGATAGCTTTAACTAAGTCGTTTAATTCTAAGATTGTCGCGCCTTTTAGCTCTTCGACAATGTTTTCGATATTCAATGCCATGATTGATTTTCCTCCAATTTAGGTTTTGTTTTTTTTATTTAGATTATGCGGCGCTTAGGCTGCATCTCCATCTTTGCTTTCTGCCACTGCGTTGACAGCGTAAGCCACGTTGCGGACTGGCGCTTGTAGTACAGATAGCAACATAGAAAGTAGTCCTTCGCGGTTTGGTAATTTTGCCAAAGCTGTGATTTCTTCTAAAGAAGCCACTTTACCTTCAATGATACCGCCTTTTAATTCTAATGCTTTTGCGTCTTTTGAAAATTCGTCCATGATTTTCGCTGGTGCAACTACGTCGTCGTTACTAAATGCAACGGCAGTAGGACCTGTGAAAACTTCGTCCAAACCTTCTAAGCCGGCTTGTTTTGCAGCGCGAGAAAGGATAGAGTTTTTGATAACTTTCATTTCAACGCCTGCTTCACGCAATTGTTTACGTAAAGTTGTTACTTCTTCAACAGTTAATCCACGGTAATCAGCGATTACAACAGATGCAGCTGCATTGAATTTTTCAGCAACTTCGTCAACGATTTGCGCTTTTTTAGCGATTGCTGCTTCACTCACTTGTATTTCACCTCCTGATTTTGATGAACAAGGATTTTAGGCAAAGAAAAAAGCCTCTCCTTGTCACCGTAGACATAGAGGGACTATTGAATGTTCTCCAATAAACGTCCTCGGTAGGAAATTAAGACATACGTCACCTACTGTCTTCGGTACAGTTAATTATTAACCTTGACTACCTTACCATAGATAAGGTAGTCAAGTCAATGTTTTAATTACGTTTAATTAAAATGAAGCTTGGTCAACGTGAACACCAGGACCAAATGTTGTAGTCACTGAAATGTTTTTGATATATTGACCTTTTGCAGCTGATGGTTTAGCTTTCACTAACACATCGTTAATTGTTTTGAAGTTTTCAACTAATTTGTCATCTTCAAATGAAACTTTACCGATTGGCACGTGCACGTTACCAGCTTTGTCAACACGGTAAGTAACTTTACCAGCTTTTACTTCGTTAACAGCTTTTGTAACGTCCATTGTAACTGTACCAGTTTTAGGGTTAGGCATTAAACCTTTAGGGCCTAAAACACGACCTAATTTACCGACAGTAGCCATCATATCTGGTGTTGCCACAACTACGTCAAAGTCAAACCATCCACCTTGGATTTTTTGAACCATGTCGTCGTCGCCAACAAAGTCAGCGCCTGCTGCTTCTGCTTCTTTAGCTTTTTCGCCTTTAGCAAAAACTAAAACAGTTTGTGTTTTACCAGTACCGTTTGGTAATACAACAGCACCACGGATTTGTTGATCCGCTTTTTTAGGGTCAACATTTAATTTGTATGCAACTTCAACCGTTGCGTCGAATTTTGCGATATTTGTTTCTTTTGCCAAAGCAACAGCTTCTTCAACAGAGTAAGCTTTAGTTGCGTCAACTTTTTTTAATGCTTCTTGCATTTTTTTGCTCTTTTTAGCCATTTTGTTTCCTCCTTGATGTGGTTATAACGGTAGAACCTCCCACGTGTCTCGTATTTTTCAATAGCGAGTAAACTGAGAAGCTACTTCCTCAGGGTGTAGAATTATTCTACAGTGATCCCCATGCTTCGTGCAGTACCTTCGACCATGCGCATAGCAGCTTCTACATCAGCAGCGTTTAGGTCAGCCATTTTAGTTTCAGCGATTTCTTTAACTTGATCACGCGTAACTTTTGCAACTTTAGTTTTGTTTGGTTCGCCTGAACCTTTTTCAACACCGGCAGCTTTTTTCAATAATACTGCAGCTGGTGGTGTTTTTGTGACGAATGTAAATGAACGGTCTTCATATACAGAGATCACAACTGGAATGATTAAACCTGCTTGATCAGCAGTACGGGCGTTAAATTCTTTTGTGAAGCCCATGATGTTGATACCCGCTTGACCTAGCGCAGGACCTACTGGTGGAGCTGGTGTTGCTTTACCTGCAGGAATTTGCAATTTAACGATTTTTTCAACTTTCTTTGCCACGAGACATACCTCCTTGAGTCCGTGATGTGGTTAATTGGAGATGCATATTTCTCCTCCCACGTACTTGTGCTGCTACTAAATAGTAAAAACACAATTAAAAATGCGTGCCTCAAAATAAGCGTGAGTTTACGCACACTGAAATATTATAGCAAAATTCGCAAAAATTGCAACAAGAAAAGTTTAACAAACCTGCTTTACTCTCTTGCAATAAGACAGAAGCTTGATAAATTGCTCTTCTAATTTCGCGAGCTTTTGACTTATTGTCTTTGAAAGTTGGGTTGGTAAACTAGACAACAAGAAAAGTTTAACAGACCCGCTTTACTCTCTTGCAATAAGACAGAAGCTTGATAAATTGCTCTTCTAATTTTGCGAGCTTTTGACTTATTGTCTTTGAAAGTTGAGTTGGTAAACTAGAGAATCTAGCAGGTCCTCTAGTTCTGATTAGTTAATTCGCTGGCTGCTTCTTGATCTAAAATTAGCGTTAAATTCGGGTGTAATTGTAAAATTGAAGATGGTATATCTTCTGTTACTTCACCAAAAAATGCTTTTTTGACGATTGCTGCTTTTTTCTTACCGTTGGCAAACATGACTAAGTGTTTTGCCGCCATTACGCTTTTTGGTCCCATCGTGTAAAACTCATTGGGAACTTTACTTAAATTGCCATCAACTTCTGCGGCCAATGACTCTCTGGCTTCATCGGCATCAGAAATATCCACAGCATATGTCTCAGAGCCAAATTTTGTCCAACCAGGCATATTTCCACAAAAATGGCCATCTGCACCAATGCCCATTAAAATTAGATCCAAGCCACCAGCTTCCTTTAGACGCGCATCTTGTGTTTGCCAATTTGTTTCATCTAATGGATGCAACTGCTCTTTTTTTATATTAGCTGGTCCAAAGTACAGGTCATTTAAATTGCGCATGGTAATGCCATAACCTTGGCTACCGACAATTGGAATTTCGTCAAAATTATAATAATGAACATTTTCAAAATAAGGGCGCCCTTTTACTTGAGGCACCATGATCTCGTATAGTCGTTTGGGTGTATTGCCCGCAGTAATCGCCAAATTAACACGACGACTTTCACTCATTAAACCTAGTAAAATATTGGCGGCTACTTGGCTCATGGCTTCATAATCTTTTTCAATAATTAGTTTCATTAATATCGCTCCTCCATTTTTGAAAACGTTTTATAAAATAATTATATCGTAAAAGAATGCTTTCGTGTAAATATATTGTGGTATCTGATTTTTTTGCTATTATTGCGCAGTTGAATTGAATTAAAATTTCAAAAAACTTATCTTTTTTATAAGAAAAACAAGCTTAAAAATTGTTATTTTTGTGTTAGACTACAAGTGCATAAAACGAAACGAGGTGCCTTCAATGGAACAGCTGAAATATCGCAGCGTTTTCGACATTATCGGACCTGTCATGGTCGGCCCTAGCAGTTCTCATACTGCCGGTGCGGCTCGAATTGGGAAAGTTATTCGCAGTATTTTTGGCGAGCAGCCTGATAGTGTTGATATTTATTTATATGAATCGTTTGCCAAAACTTATCGCGGTCACGGAACAGACATCGCATTAGTTGGTGGTTTGTTGGGGATGGAGCCAGATGATGCCCGTTTGGCAGACTCTTTAAAAATCGCTTACGAAAATGGTATGGAAGTATACTTCATTCCTAAAAGTGAAAAGGCGGAACATCCCAACTCAGTCAAAATGGTCCTGCATAAAGGTGAGCGAACATTATCTGTAACCGGCAAATCAATTGGCGGTGGCAATATTCAAATTTCCGAGTTAAATGGTTTTAAAATTTCTTTATCTATGGGAACACCAACCTTTATTACAGTTCATCAAGATGTGCCAGGTATGATTGCTAAAGTTACCAATATCTTATCAAAACGTGGGGCAAATATCGGTACCATGACTGTCACGCGGGAGTCAAAAGGTGAAAAAGCGATTATGATTATTGAAGTTGATGAGCCGCAACCAGGTATTTGTGAGCAGTTAAAAGCTTTGGATCACATGTATACTGTTAATTATTTTGATTAAGGAGCATTATCTGATGTTTTATACAATTGCAGATTTAGTAGAACAAGCTAAAAATTATCCTTCTGTTGCAGATTTAATGATTGCTACTGAAATAGCTGTCACAGGACGAAAAAAAGAACAGATTATCGCATTAATGGAACGTAACTTAACCGTTATGGAAAATTCCGTTGCCGAAGGTGTTGCGGGAGTTACCTCTGTTACAGGTTTAACTGGCGGTGATGCTAAAAAGATGGATGATTACTTAAACAGTGGGAATTTTTTAAGTGGTGATACAATTTTAACGGCTGTCAGAAACGGCATCGCCGTCAACGAGGTCAATGCCAAAATGGGCTTAATCTGCGCTACCCCTACTGCTGGTAGTGCTGGGGTCGTAGCTGGGGTTTTACTGGCGGTACGTGAGCGTTTAAATTTAAGTCACAAAGAACAAGTGGACTTTCTTTTTACTGCTGGCGCATTTGGTTTAGTGATTGCCAATAACGCTTCGATTTCTGGAGCTGAAGGTGGTTGCCAGGCAGAAATCGGGTCTGCTAGTGCAATGGCCGCAGCGGCTTTAGTTTGTGCTAACGGAGGCAGTGCCCATCAAGCAGCCCAAGCAGTGGCGATTACTTTAAAAAATATGATGGGTTTAATTTGTGATCCAATTGCTGGTTTAGTCGAGGTGCCTTGTGTGAAGCGTAATGCATTAGGTTCTTCTCAAGCTTTTATTTCCGCTGATATGGCCTTAGCCGGAATTGAAAGTGTCATCCCACCAGATGAAGTGGTAGTTGCAATGTATCAAGTCGGACGTAAAATGCCTTCTATCTTTAAAGAAACAGCAGAAGGCGGTTTAGCCATGACCCCTACGGCCCAACGATTGCAAAAAGAAATTTTTGCGAAACAAGAATAAATGAGTAACGGTTCTCCTTATAGTTAGACTAAAAAAAGCATTATGAAAGCAGACGCCTTCATAATGCTTTTTGTTAAGCCGATTCTTGTAAGTCGCGACGATTATAACCAATAAATCCAACTATAAATAAACCACAACTAATTAAGCTAATCACAACAAAACGGGTAAAATCAAAATCTGCTACAGGCAACTGTGGCAACCATTTTAAAGCAGAAGTATTACTAAACCAACCTGGTAAATCTAAAATACCACCAAAATAACTTAGCGCAAAGGAATAACCCAGATATGCGTAAATAACTTTGCTAATTTTTGGTGCAAAGCCCAAACATAATGCCGCTAAACTAGCAAAGAACAAGACGACTGGTAATAAATTAAAACCAGCTTCAAAAAATTCTTGTATCGGCATTGTTGCATTTTCTTTCATAACGCTAACGGCTGTTGCTCCTAGACAAGCTGAGCTAATGAAAACGCCAGCCACACCACTGATTATAGCTAATAAAACACTATTACCATAAAGTTTTAAACGAGAAACTTTAGTCGAAAACAACTGACTCATACGCCCACTGCTTTCTTCGGTGAATAATTTGTTTAAAATCGCAACAGGTAAAATCACCACTAACGCTACCATTACCATCATGATCGTGCCAGTAAAGGATTCAGCTAAACTTCCACCCGTATGCACAAACATTTGTTTTATTAATTCATTACCTTCCATGAAGCTTTGCATATCCTGATAAACAGAACCATAGGCTGCTCCCATCACTGCAAAACCAACAAGCCAACTGATGATCATGCCAGCATTAATACGCCAATACCAACCTGGTATAGACAAAAGTGCCCTGCTAGCATTTTTGCGCCCTTCTTTTTCTGGTAAAAAGCCTGCATTATAATCTCGTTTTCCTTCTAGATAGAAGCTACATAACATTATGATCAGACTAAAAATCAAGCCAATTATCAGATAAGACCAATTATTCTTCGTAAATGGGTACGTAAGATACGTCCAGGAAAGAGGATTTAATTTTGATAAATCACCATTACTGATATCCGTTACAGCCCGCACCATGTACAACAGACCAATAAATCCGAGGCTGGCGCCTGTTGCACCTGCTGATGAAGGCATAATTTGTGCGAATAACAATCCAATTACAGCACCCAATATACCGGCTAATGCTACTGATGCCCCAAACAATAAACTTCCTTTTAGGTCGATACTTGTAGCATGAAATGATGCCATTAAAATACCGATAAATAATCCCAAGACAACATTAATTAGAAAAGTTTCAAGTAAAACAGCTAGCAAATTGGCTTGTCGTCCGACACGAAATGAACGAATTAATTCTGTTAAACCTTGTTCTTCTTCTTTTCTAGTATGACTAATAACATGTAAAGCGGCCACTACCATAGCAAATAAACCGCAAAACAGCAGCATTTCATTGGCATACATTGCACCAATCGTATATGCTTTTGCATCAGAGACGGGTGTTGTGCCAATCATCGCAATCATGGCTGGATTTTGCATCGTGTGATACATTCCCACTAACCCTTGTCCTTTTGAAAGTTCCTCAAAGGCGGAGACAAAGCCACCGCTAAATAACCCTAAACCCAGTAACCAAACAACAATTTTCTTCCAATCGCGTTTTAGAAATTGAAAAAATAATAAATTCCATTGTGAAAATTTCTCTGCCATTGCTGCCATCACCCTTCATAATGTCTGATAAACAAATCTTCCAGTGTCGGCGGTACAACTTCAAATTTTTCAACTTCAAATTTTGCTACCGCGGCTAAAATAGTATTTAACGCTTTATTATCGATCGCAAATTTTACTTCTGTTCCTTTTTGACTGAAATCGTAAACACCAGTAACATCAGCTAAACTTGCCACATCGCCTTTTGCTACGAGTGAAACCGTAGAGCGCGTCAAATGTCGCAATTCTTGGAGTGTGCCGGTTTCTACTATTTTGCCTTCACGAATAATAACAACTTTATCGGCTAAGCGCTCTACTTCACTTAAAATATGAGAAGATAATAAAATAGATTTACCAGCATTCTTTATTTTTTCTACCTCATCTTGGAAAACAGCCTCCATTAGGGGGTCTAAACCAGATGTTGGTTCATCTAAAATATAAAGATCGGAATCAACCGACAACGCAGCAATCAACCCGACTTTTTGCCTGTTCCCTTTTGAATAGCTTTTGGCCTTCTTTCGTGGATCTAATTCAAATTTTTGAATTAATTCATCTCGTTTTTGTAAATTACCGCCTCCATGTAACTTCATAAATAAGTCGATAATTTCCCCACCAGTTAAATTTCCCCACAAGGCGACATCCCCTGGAACATAGGATAGTCGTTTATGAATTTCGATACTATCTTGCCAAGCATCTTTGCCAAATACTTGAACATGGCCCGCATCTTTTTTTAAGATGCCCAAAATCGTTCGAATCGTTGTCGATTTCCCAGCACCATTGGGGCCAATGAATCCCACTACTTCTCCTGGAGCAACCGCAAAACTTACATCTTTTAATGCTTGAAATTTCCCAAAACTTTTTTGCAAGTTATTGATTTCAATTAACTGCGTCATTTTTAAGTCTCCCTTTTTCAAAAAATATTTTTGAACTATTTACTTAATACGAGTTCAATATTATGCATCTCAGTTGAAAATGTCAATCAAAAACCACCTACTTTTGAACTTATTTTTAATTTGCAGTTTAAAATTATTTTACTATAATATAAGTAGTAATGGATTAAAAAGGAGGCACAAAATTGAACGGTTTTGAAAAAAGAAGTGCCCAAAAAAAGCACGCCATCTTAAAGGCAGCAGCGGAAATAATGAATGGACCTGAAGGAAGCAAAGCTCTAACCATTGACAAAGTAACTGCTGCAACCAATATTTCAAAAGCTACGATTTTTAAATATTTTCAATCCAAGGATAATTTAATTAAAATGGTGTTTAAAAACTTTATGGCCGAAATGGCTTATGACGCAGAAAAAACTTTGCAAGAAAAAAGATCTTTTCCAGATACTTTTACCGCCTTAACACAGCTAAAAATCAACCGCTTAGACCATGTTAGTCAACAATTTTATCTTGATCTTATGGCTTATTATTCGCAAACAGAAGATAAAGAATTAGCTGAATTCATGAACGGCTATGCAAAAAAAAGCAATGAAACACTCCTCACCTTATTTCAACAAGGGCGAAAAGAAGGATTTATTGATCCGAAGTATACCGATGAATTTCTCTTTATTTACACTGAATCAATGATCGCAGGCATTGCCGAACCAGCAATTTATACTCGTGCATTGCCTTACATTGCACAGTGGAGCGAAGTTTTACTAAAAGGCTTAGCACCAGAAAAATAAACGAGCCAATCACGTCGCACAAGGCGTGATTGGCTCGTTTATTTTCTTCACTATCTTCACTATAAAGAAGAGATAAATTTTTCAAAAGATAAATAGTGATTTGACCGCTTAGCACTGTCTGGCTCTTTCAACTAACCCGCTGTGATCATAAGGTGAAATTCCAAGAAATTTGAGCAACAATTTCTGGCAATTCCACGCTTATTTTTCGAGCGCTGACCAAGTCCGAAAAGCTTTTCTGGTTGTCTGGCTTCACGCACTAGCCCTCTAAGAAATAAGGCGAAATTTCAAGAAATTTGAGCAACAATTTCTAGCAATTCCACGCTTATTTTTCGAGCGCTGGCCAAGTCCAAAAAGCTTTTCTGGTTGTCTGGCTTTGCAAGTCAGCTCTTTTGCCATAAGAAGTCTGAAACTTTTTTATCGACTTCCTTATTTTCGTGCAGTTGACTATGCTGTGCGTTGGGACCATAAAAAATTTGGGTTGTCACGCTGTTGGTTTGTTTTAGTAAGGCGTTCACTGCTAGAGCACTCGTAGTTGGGACCATTTCATCATTAAACGTATTTTCATCTAACTGTCCAGCTAAAAGTAAAATTTTCGTATTTTTAGCTAAATTGGCTGCTAATTTTTGGTAATCTTGGTAACGACTAGAAACTTCAGTAGGCCCATTTTTTAATAAGTCGGCCATATCTTGATTGCTACTAGTGTCTAAAAAATCATTGAAAGGTGCACCGATCGCCACAAATTTTAAAATTTCAGGCTGTGACGGATCGTTAGGATAACTCATCATATACCGCAATCCCGAAACGCCACCCATCGAATGTCCTACCAAATTGACCGCTTCAACCCCCATTTTTTTTAAATCAGCCAAACAATTATACAACCATTCAGATTGTGACCATTCCGTATTTTTATTATCTTGAAAGATGACTTGAATCATCGGATTATCTTTTTTACCACTCAGTGTCCCTGTTGTTGTGATTGAACCTTCTTTAGAGACGGTCATAATCAACTCTTTTTTGGCTAAGTTACTTGTTTCTAGACGTTGCAACATACCGCCAAAAGAATTTTTAGTACCGCTATAGCCGTGGATAAATAGCGTGGGTACCGCACTTTTTTTAAGAATTACACTCGTCTTTGGTTTTATTTGCGCTTTAGCAGTAGGATTGGCTTTTTTTTCATTTCCACCACAGCCAGCTAAAGCCAACAATAAAATAAGTACTGTGAGTATCTTCTTCATGTCTTCACTTCCTTTCGCCTAATTATACGCTACAATAACCTGCTGACGAAAATTATAGCTATTTTTAAGGAATTCTTTGCCTATCCCATTGTGCTTCTCGTCTAAAAAAAGACCCCCGTAAAAAACACGGGAGTCAGACTTTGTATTCAACTTATGCTTCAAAAGGGTGAATCGTTACTCCTTTAACAACCCGGTTAACCGTGCCAGTAGGAGACGGTGTATCTGGTGTATTCCCAACTTTAATAGAGGCTAACAGCGAAACTGTTTGGGCTACAATTAAAAATGGCAACGCTGCGTATCCGTCTGGTAATTTCACATCACTTGTTTCAAAAACAAAGTTATCACCACTAAAGTTTGATTCTGCTGCCTTTTGAGTAATTCCTAAAACAGATGGCGCAATTTTATCTGCATGCACCTCTTCTAAAATATCAACATCGTATTGACGCGTATATTCATCGTTGTTCACAAAAACAAACATAATTGTTTTATCGTTGATAAATGATTTTGGACCATGACGAAATCCCATTGAAGAATCAAAGATCGTAGCCATTTTCCCAGCAGTTAATTCCAATACTTTCAAGGAAGCTTCCCGAGTTAAACCAGATAGACTGCCAGAACCAAGATAGACGATACGTTCAAAGTCTAAATCGATAATTTTTTGTACCTCAGCTTCTCTAGCGATTGCTTCATTGCCTAAGGTCGTCATTGCATTGACGTAATCTTCTTTTTGAGTGAAGTCGTTAGTTTCATCAAAGACTAATAATGCGCTTAGCGCCATACAAGAAAAACTTCCAGTCATAGCAAAACCTTGGTCATTGGCACGAGCGGGCATCATTAACAATAAATTGTGGGCATCATCGGTAGCCGCTTTTGCCAATTGTCCTTCTGGAGCACAAGTAATGGTAATATGACGTAAATTTTTCACGAATTTATTGGCCACATCCACAGCGGCCACACTTTCTGGTGAATTTCCACTGCGGGCAAATGATACTAAAATAGTCCAATCATCTGGATGTAAATATTCAGCCGGAGAAGCCACGATATCTGTTGTCCCAATACTTTCAAAGATAAATTTACGGTTATCTCCTACTTTACTTAAATAAGGTTTTACTGTATCGCCTACATATTGAGAAGTCCCCGCACCAGTGAAAACAACGCGGATTTTACCATGTGCGGCATCTTTTACTTCTGATAAAAAATTGTTAATTCTTTTTTGATTTTCTTTATAATAAGAAAATGCTTCTTGCCATAATTCTGGTTGTTGCTTAATTTCACGGGTGGTAATTTCTGCTCCCATTTTAGTTAATTCTGCTGCTGTCAGTTGAAACATTGTAATCCTCCTTTAATTTACAAACGTGATCTTATTTGCTCTTTAATTGCCATTGTGATGTACGATTTTATAGCGAAAGTGATCCGCACGGGCAACACTATAGGTGAACTCGATTATTTCATTGGCTTGATTATAAGTTTTGCGCATTAAAGTCAACACCGGCGCCCCTTCTCTAATATCTAAAAAAGGCGCATCTTTTGGCCGTGCAATATTGGCAAATAGCTCTTCTTCGGCTACTTTGACAATCTCATTATAATCTTCGCGAAAAATATCGTATAAGGCTTTTTGATCTAAATCTTCTTTGGTTAAGGATAAAAATTTATTTAGCGGTAAATAGGTGCGTTCTAGCATTAATGGTTCGCCATCAGCACTTCTGAGACGCTTCATTTTTATTAATTTCGTTCCTAATTTGACATTAAATTTCGTAGCTAAAAATTTGTTGGCTTCGATTGTTTCAAAATCCAAAACTCTCGTTTCTGGATGTCGCCCCAAAGATTTCATTTGCTCGGTAAAACTATACATACTCTGCAAATTGAAACTGGACTCTTTTAAGTCAGATACAAAAGTTCCTTTGCCGTGTTGCCGATAAATATAGCCAATTTTTTCTAATTCTTGTAATGCCAAGCGAACCGTTGTGCGACTTAAACCATACACATCTGATAATTCCCGTTCAGAAGGTAGCATCATATTGGCTTCGTATTCATTTTCAATTTTTTCTTTTAATAATTCGACTAATTGATCGTACAAAGGTTGTTTTTTTGTTCGGGTCATATGACACCTCCTCTAACTGGTTACTACCACAGTATGAGTTTATCTTCTAAGGCCTATAAAGTCAATAGAAATAGTAAATAAAACGCTTTATTTTAAAACTTGATCTAGACCACTACCTAAAAAAATACCACTTATCAACTACGGATAAGTGGTATAATCTGTCAAAGTTTTTTTAAGGCCAAATATTAGGCCAAATACCAAAGCCTGAGCCTACTAAACCAATTACCAATAGTAACAAAATACATTTCAATGGTGTCCAGCCACGTTTTGATAATAAGAAGTATAAAAGTAAAGTCATAGCTAATGGAATCATTTGTGGTAAAATACCGTCTAAGATTTTTTGAATATCAATCGTAACCGGAGTTGTTTCATTACGGTTGAAGGTTACTTCAAAATCCCCTGAAGGCAATTTAACTACGCCTAAGGCTTTTTCACCTTCAGCTGCCGCTTGCACTTCTTCTGTCAATTTACCACTGTCATCTTTTTTGAAGATATATTCATCATATTTGTGTTCTTCCCCAGCAGGGACAACTGTTGTTACAGAATGAACAGCATTTGTTTCGCCGTTTGGAATTTGAACGTTTACTTTTGTAGCACCGTAAACACAAGTTAGTGAACCTACGACGAAGATACCTAAAATACTTGCTGCCCGCGTAAATTCTTTGGCATTTTCGGTTAAGACACCAATAGCATCTGTTCCTAGTTTATAAGACCAGTTCATCAAGAAGAAACGTAACGCAAATTGGGCAATATTGAAAACAAGTAAGAAAATAAATGGTGCGGCAATATTACCACTGATAGCCATGTTTGAAGTAATACCAGCAGTAATCGGTACTAAGGTAAACCAGAATAAGGCATCCCCAATCCCACCTAAAGGTCCCATCGCAGCGACACGAACGGCACGAATCGTTGGAATATCTGCTTTATTTTGTTCTAGTGATAAAACAATCCCCATAACAAAAGTTACTAAAAATGGATGGGTGTTGAAAAATTCAAGGTTGTGACTCATGGAAGCTGCCAAGTCATCTTTGTTTTTATGAATTTTTTTCAAGCCTGGTAAAATACCATATAACCAGCCACCTGCTTGCATCCGTTCATAGTTAAAAGATGCTTGTAAGAACAATGAACGCCAAACCATTTTATTTAACGTTTTCTTATCCAGTGTTTCGCCGACTGATTGATCTTGATACGTATCTGGAATATTATATGCCATCTTCGTCACCTCCGAAGTCATTTGCATTGGCTGTTGCTGTTTTGAATTTAGATTGAATTTGGTAATCCCAGAAGGCTAACGCAAAACCGATAAATGCCAAGATAATCAAGGCTGGACCTGATAGACTTGGAGCTGCCATTACGATTGTTGCTAGACCAAAGCCCATAAAGTAAAAGCCCCACATATCGCGCGAAACCATAACTTTTAATAAAATTGCAAAACCGACATAACGCATCATACCGCCGGCAGCTGATAAACCTTTCATTAACCATTCAGGAATGGCACTAACGACTTGTTCACCAAAAGTTGCACCACCGATAAAGAATAAGACAACGATTAAACCAAAGATAGCACCAATTGCAGCCATCGCTAAATAGTTAATGCGGTCAATTCCTTTTGTGTTGGCTTCGTGAGCGTAGTTATCTGCAACAGACATCACTGGTGACATTGCAGAGAAAATTAAAGTAACTGCATATTGACCTAATAAAGAAAATGGAATTGCTGTTGCAACAGCTGCAGTTGGTTCTAATTTCAATGTAATCGATAAAATAGCGGCCATAATCCCACCGATAACGGCGTTAGGCGGCTGTGCTCCCCCAACGGGCATATTGCCGATGGTCATTAATTGATACGTACCACCAACGATTAAACCTGTTTGTAAATCCCCTAAAATAAGACCAATTACCATACCCGTAACAATTGGTTGATATAATGATTCCAAGAAACTGAATTGGTCAATTGCAGCGACAAACGTCACGATAAAGACCAATAAAATCTGAATGAAATTATAATCCATTCTTAAACTCCCTCCTTAAGCACACGCTTAGTTGAATAGTTTGCTACTGTCTTCTACTGCTGTAGTTGGTACGCGGCGTATTTCAAGTTCCACCCCTAAATCTTGCAATTTTTTAAAGGCTGCAACGTCTGCATCATCCACGGCTACCGTTGTCGCAACTTGGCGTTTTCCTTCTGCCATATGCATGTTTCCAATATTCAATTTTTTAATTGGCACTCCTCCTTCAACTAATTTCAAAACGTCTTCAGGATTTTCCGCAATAATGAAGATCTTTTGTTTTGGTGATGCTTTGTGGATGATATCGATCGTCTTTTGGATCGAGAAATACCGTGTTTGAACTCCAGTTGGCGCAGCCATATCCATTAATCCTTGGCGCACTTTGTCTCCTGCTACTTTATCGTTGGCTACTAAAATCAAATTAGCTCCTAAAGTACCATTCCATTGTGTTGCTACTTGTCCGTGAATTAAACGATTATCAATACGTGTTAATAAAATATTTGGTTCTGACATGAGAATTCCCCCTAAATTAAATGTTTTTTATTTAACGATTTCTGAAATTGCGTACCGAGAAACTTCAATAATAGTTCCTGACTTGACTTCAATATCCACTGTTTCTTTCTTTTGGTTAATAACTTTCACAGTGCCATAAAGCCCATTTGCAAACTTCACTTGTTGTCCTGGCGCAAGAGATTGATGTAATTTTTTGAAATGCTCTTTTTGTGACTTCATGCCACGGGCGCCCACAAAATAATAAATAATAGCAAAAGCGATTACAAAAATTAATACCACAATCGAAGCACCCAGAATACTGTTCCAAATGCTCATAATTAAATTCCTTCTTCCCCGAATTCATCGTCTTCTTTAATAACCAGCTTGGGATGAACGACACCGGTTTGTCCGGCTGTTATTGCTTGTTGTGTTAATTGTTCTAAGTCTGTATTGGCATAACGCAAACCAATTGTTTCAATAAGCATGGGTAAATTGGCACCTGCAATAACTTCTACTGCATCAAAATCTTGTGCTGCAATCATTGCTGTTTTAAAAGGTGAACCTCCCAATAAATCGCTAAAGATTAAAACACCTTCACAGGTTTGATCTAATTGTTTTACCGCTTGTTTCATTTTTTCTTCAAAATCATCGACATTTTGACCATCCTCAAAGGCAATTACATCAAAAAAATCTTGTTCTCCGGCAATCATTGTTAATGCCCCGTAAACTCCCGGCGCAAACGAACCGTGACCAGTTAATATACAACCAATCATCTTATCCCCTCCTTGAATCTTTTGTTACTCTATCTGGTAGTAACCACAGACCAATTATAAAAGCGCTAACATTATCTGTCAAGAAAAAGTTTAACAAATAAAATAGCACGCTTAATCAGAAAAATCCTGTTTTTTAAAGTAATTTCAACTAAAAAAGAACTAACAGCTTCACTTATTTAGAAAAGTAAAGGAAATACATAACTGGTTGTAACCTGATAATTTTTTTAATAATTAGCACAATATATCTAAAAAAATTATACTTGTCTTATAAGCTTGTATTTTTCAAGATCAACAAAAAAATACCTAAGTCCAAAATATATACTGCCAATTTACACTTTGCAGTATGCCAGGCAATTAGCCTGAACATTTCTTCCTTAGGTATTTTTATAAAAATGTAAGACAAGTTTATTACAACCTATTTTATAGGCTATCTACTTGTTCAAAATCTAATTCCGTACTTGTTTCGCGGCCGAACATATCAATGTTGACTTTTAGTTTTTGTTTTTCTTCATCAATTTCAGCAACTTGCCCTTCCAAACCAGCAAATGCACCTTCAATGATTTTAACTGTATCACCAACGTTGACTTCTAAATCACTAGTTCTTGTACTCATACCGATGGAGCGTAAGATATGATTGATTTCTTCTTGTAATAAAGGCGCAGGTTTACTACCAGCACCGTGTGAGCCGACAAAACCGGTAACACCAGGCGTATTCCGCACTACATACCACGATTCATCCGTCATGACCATTTCCACTAAAACATAACCTGGAAAAGTTTTATGAACGACTTCTTTTTCTTTACCGTTCTTTAGCTCTTTTTCAGTTTCTTCTGGGACGACAACGCGAAAAATAAAATCTCCCATACCCATACTTTGCGCCCGTGATTCAATGTTTGCTTTAACTTTGTTTTCATAACCAGAATACGTGTGCAGCACATACCAGTTTCTTTCAAATGATTCCATTTGTTTGGCTCCTTTTGTCTAAAATAAAAAAACCTCAGTTACCCGAAGTTTTTTCTTCTTGGCTATTATAGCATTTTTTGTATTATTCAGCTAGTTAATTTATTTTAAAATCCAGCCAAAGACACTCTTAATCACAGTGTCCATCACAAAAAACATTGCAGCAAAAATCAAAGATGTTTCAATGACAACCAATGTATCTTTGCGTAACTGAGCTTTGGTGGGCCATGTTACATTTTTCATTTCGTCTATTACACTACGTAAAAATTTCATGCCTGCTGCCTCCTATTTGGTTTCTCGATGCAATGTATATTGATTGCAATATTTACAAAATTTATTAATCTCCAAACGTTCGCCTTTTTTCCCTTCACTCACTGATTTAGTGTAGTTACGAGATCCGCAAACGGAGCAGGCTAAAGCGGCTTTTTTCGCACCCATCTTTATGGCCTCCTTCAAATTTATCACACTTTTAAAATTACTCGAGTTTCGGTTAATTTCTTCACAAAAGTACACTTTAACTTAGCATGTTTTTTTCGGACTGTCAATGAAGGTAGTCGGTTATGTCTTTTTATAGAGAATATGATATGATTAATTTGTTAAATTGGAGACAATGGAGGGTTTGTTATGTTACTTAAAACCATGGTGTATAAAAAAAGAGATTTGACTACGGTCAAAGAAACAGCAACACTGGCTGAAGCATTGGAAATTCTAGAAGATTCTGGTTTCCGCTGTGTACCGATTCTAGATGAAAGTGAAAAAATTTTCCGCGGCAACATTTATAAAATGCACATTTACCGCCACAAAGCTAACGGCGGTGATATGAATTTACCTGTTACTCATTTATTGAAAAATGCAACAAAATTTATTTATGTAAATTCTTCTTTCTTTAAAGTATTCTTTACGATTAAAGAACTTCCTTATATTGCGGTTTTAAACGAGAATAATGAATTTTATGGTATTTTAACTCATAGTTCCTTATTAAATATGTTATCCCAATCGTGGAGTATTGATCAGGGAAGTTACGTTTTAACAATTGCCTCAACAGGTAAACAAGGTGATTTAGCTGCTATTAGTAAAATCATCGCAAAATACAGTAGCATCGCCAGCTGTATTACCTTAGATATCGGTAAAGATGAATTTATTCGTCGCACATTAATTACACTGCCAGCCAAAACTGACAAAGCGTTGTGCGATAAAATTATTAGTCATTTAGAAAGTAAGAATTTCAAAGTTGTTGAAGTTGAAGATCTAACTCTTTCAGAATAAAAAAATCATAGCTGATTTTTGAAAATATGGGCTAAGGTCTTGGCTATTTACTGATTAAAATTAAAACAGAAGCTAAAAAAATGGACTTGGCAAAAAATTGCTAAGTCCATTTATGCTATACGTTTAAAATTGTTTATCAAAATTCACGCTATTATTTAACCAGTACATCAATGGTGCGGAAATACTCATAATAATCAGTTCACTTAAAGCTGTAGTGAAGTACGTTGGCCAAAATGGTAAATTAGCCGTAATCATTAGCATGATAGCAATTAAGAACATACTAAAAGTGAAAAAGGCAATATTTAGACCTAACAATACTTTTTTGTCTTTGACTTTATTTTGTAAAAAGCTCGTGAGACTTAAAGCCAATAGTGTCTGCGCGCCACCAAAGAGCACATCTAAAATACCATAACCAAATAAGGCATTATAAATGACGACGCCTAAAAAGACTCCCCACAAATATTTACGATTAAAAACAACTAAATGATTCAAACTTTCTGAGACCCGAAATTGAATAGGTCCCGCAGAAAAGGGCGTAATAAGCGAAAGGGCGACATATAAAGCCGCAACAATTGCATTTACCGCCAAAACTTTAACATTACTGCTACGTTTACTCATTTGCACAAATTATTCCTTCTTTCTCCGAGTTTTGATGACGCGGGATGGTTGATGAACCGCGGGAGGTTAACTGGCCTTTTTAAGTTTTTTGATGTCTTGATCCATTTTAACTACAGCAGCTATCTTTTTACTAGTTCTTTGTTTTTTACTGGCAATGAAATAAACACAAAAAAATAGACTATAAATGCTTAACGCCATAATCTGACAGCTGACAAAAAATAAATTGGCCTCTTTGGTGTAAGTTAAACCTAACAAATTTTCACAACCCCATTGTAGTAAAAATAAGACTGCTGAAAATCCAACTAAATGATAATATTTCATCGTTTTCCTCCCCTGTGGAGTATAGCAAAATTAACGCTAAAAGAAAACACGAGTTATCAGATAAAAGCGAAAAAAATTGTAGCCTCTGTTGTAAACGCTTGCAAAAAGTGCTCGTATATGGTATAAAATAAGTGTAAGGGGTCATAGGAATTCCCAGTAACGTAGACGATGTAGGTTCTACAAAACGAAGAATTGTTATGAGACTTAAAAAATTGTTAAAGGATGTGGGAATTTGAGTTACTCCTTACTAATTGAATAGGTCTAGTGAGTTTATCATTTATTAAGTGGACATCAGAACCTTAATAAAAAGGACAAAAAGGCAGCAAGAAGAGTAACACATTACAAAAAAACTCACTAGATCTTTTTTTGTGTGCTTTTTTCTTTTCCCTCCTCTATTTTTTCTGTTAAAATATGGAGCATTAAGTGTAAAAGAGGAGCAAACATTGTGAAATTCCATTACATACTCTTGATTAATCAGGTTTCAGGCAACGGCAATGGAAAGAAAACCGGTGCGATTATTCAAAATTTATTAGATGAACAAAAAATGAGTTACGAAAGTTATTATACCGAATATGCAGGCCATGAAGCTGAATTAGCCAAAGAACTTGCTAATTCTAAACTAATTGGTTGGAATGCGGAAATAAAAGCAGATTATGCAGATAAACTTTATCCTTTGCTGGTCGTAATTGGTGGTGATGGCACTTTACACCAAGTTTTAAATCAATTTTACCGGATGGACAAAGAAATTCCCGTCAGCTATATCCCGGGTGGCTCTGGCAATGACTTTGCGCGGGGAATAAACTTACCAAAAGATCCACAAAAAGCCTTTTGGGCAATTCAGCGGGCAAAAGAGCCACAAATTATTAACACGTTGACTTATGAAGAAAAAATTCAAACGGAAACAGGGCTGGCAATTAACAATATCGGTATTGGTTTGGATGCAGCAATTGTGGCGGCTACGAATGATTCCATGACTAAAAAAACGTTAAACAAATATAATCTTGGTTCCTTTGCTTATATCGCCTCTATTGTCAAAGTTTTATTTACACAAAAGGGCTTCCCTATTTTACTTGAGGTCAACGGTGAAGAGTTTACGTTTAAAAAAGCATTTTTATGTACTACGACCAATCATCCCTATTTTGGTGGCGGCGTGGCGATTGCGCCCATGGCAAAAGCTACTGTCTCAGATATTGACTTGGTTGTAGTAGAAAGAATTTCGATGATTAAAATTTTCGGGTTGATTATTCGTCTGATTACCAACAAACTAACAACATCAAAACATTACCACCATTTTACCGGACATAAACTTAGAATTGTCTCCACTGTTCCAGAATACGGTCAAGCAGATGGTGAAGTAATGGGCTTGCGCCCTTTTGATATCACCTTTTCCACCCGGCCACAATTAATTTGGTATTATCCAGAATAAATAAAGAAGACTTCGTCAATTCCCATAGCTTTTGCAAATAAGAGCAACATATTGCTAAATTGCTACTCAAATTTAAAAATTTCTACTTATTACCACTGCACGTAGCGTATTAGTTATAACATTTTACCTGTATATTTTGACTGCAACGTATATTTCTGTGAAATTTTTACTGATAATTTACAAAAAGACTTAAATGTTTTTTAGCCTTCCGAAACTAAAAATCATTTAAGTCTTTTTTTGCCTACATAAAGTCCAACGGGGTCAGTCCGTTCATACCAATTAAAGGATCTATGGCATTTTCTCGAACCAATTTTCCCGTTAATATAACGTGAACAGGGCTCACTTCTGCCGATTCATTCACTTCATTATTATTTTGTAAATGCCCAGCCTCTTTTTGGTGACTATCTTCTGTTAGTTGCACTTCTTCATAGGTAACAGCTTGCTGTTGTTTTTGTAGCTCGTTAGCCTCAGTTGTCTTTTTTTGATCCGCTTTGGTTAATTCTTCGTCTGTCAAACCGACAAATGCGCTTATGCGCTCTTTTAGCGTCGTTAAACGATTGGCGGATTGATTCGTAACACACGTTTCAAAAGCCTGTGTCTCTCCAAGCAAAATTAATTTATCTTTACTTCTGGTTACGGCTGTATAAAGCAGGTTTCTTTGCAACATACGTTGATATTGGTAAACCATCGGCAAAATTACCATCTCAAACTCGCTACCTTGTGCTTTATGAATCGAACAACAATAAGATAAAGTAATTTTTTGCCAGTCATTGCGCTTATAGGTTACTTCATTGGCGTCAAATTGAATAACCAACTCGTCGACTTTATCTTCACTGTCTTTGGCGTAAATAATTCCCACGATTTGACCCATATCACCATTAAAAACATTTTCTTCTGGTGAATTAACTAGCTGTAAAACTTTATCCCCAATGCGATAAACGTGCTCGTGAAAGGTTACTTCTTTTTTTGTCCCATCATTGGGGTTAAAAATTTCTTGCATCATCTTGTTTAACGCATCAATCCCAGCAGGACCACGATACATAGGGGCTAACAATTGAATATCTTGGGCGCTAAACCCTTTGGCTTTTGCCTTTTTAACAATTTGTGCAATTAAAGGTTCAATTTGTTGCGCATGACAAGGAAAAAAAGAGCGATCCGCTTGGTTTTTAGTGAAATCGGCTGGTAAGCGGCCGTTTTTAATCTCATGGGCCAATGAAATAATCGTCGAACCGTCCCCTTGGCGATAAATGTCAGTTAACTCGCGCTGGGGAATTGCTTTTATCTGCAGCAGATCATGTAATACTTGACCTGGACCGACAGAAGGTAATTGATCTTTATCACCAACAAAAATAACTTGCATATTACTCGGAATTGCTTTTAGCAAAGAATTAGCTAACCATGTGTCTAACATCGACATTTCATCGACAATTAACAACCCTCCTGCTAATTCATTGATTTCTGTCTCACCAACTTTTTCTCTACCCGTTAAACCCAGTAAGCGGTGAATCGTACCACTGGGCAATCCTGTTGTCTCGTTCATACGCTTTGCCGCACGGCCAGTTGGTGCGGCTAAAAGAATTGGAAAAACCTCTTGTGTATAATCCAATGGCTCCAAACTTAAATCATTTAATTCAGCAAATAATTGTACGATTCCGTTAATAACCGTCGTCTTACCGGTACCAGGACCGCCAGTCAAAATAAATAATGGTGAAGCCAACGCTGCTTTAATCGCTTCAGCTTGTGATGTCCCATATTTAATCTTGAGTCGTTTTTCCAAACTGGCTAATTTTTTTTCAATCGTTTTTTCTGGGTACTTAATTTCTTTTTTGCGCTGCAACATTCGCTGAATCGACCCAGCAATTCCAATCTCGGCAAAATATAGACTGTTTTCGTAAATACGCGTAGCTTCTTGCTGAATTTTATCTTCCTCAGTTAACGCGATAATCACATCGGCTAACTGTTCGGGGTTAATTTCTACCGGACGACTTTTTTCCAGTAGGGTTAAGGTATCGTCTAACAAGGTATCCGCTTTGACATACGTATCCCCACTTTGCAGCGCACTTTGAAAAACTTGATGCAAGACCGCTGCCCGCAAACGTTTGTCGCTAGTGGCCGCAATCCCTAACTGTTCGGCTAATTGATCGGCTTTTTTAAACCCGATACCTTCAATATCTTCTACCAATTGATAAGGATTTTCTGCAATAATACTTAATGCCTGTCCTCGGTACATTTGATAAATGGCAAAAGATAACTGGCTGCCAAAACCATATTGAGACAAGCCGACAACAATTTCGTCCATACCTTGGTTGGCTCGCACAATTTCTGCTATCTGCTGTCGTTTTTTTTCGTTTAACCCTTCAACTGCTTCTAACACTGAATCATCTTCAACGATTTTTTTAATTGCATCAACCCCTAGTATATCTACAATCTTTTCTGCCGTCTTGGGTCCAATACCAGGAAATTTTTCACTAGCAAAATAGTTAATCAAACCATTTTCAGAAGTTGGTTGATCTTGGGCATAACTTTCTACTTGAAACTGTAGCCCGTATCGTGCGTGTTCAATTAGCTCACCATAAAATTGATATAAAGTATCATCGTTGATATCTCCAAAAGAACCCGTCACGACAATTTGCGGTTCACGATAAGCGGTATTGGTTTCTGCAATATCAATCAACATCACCTTATAAAAATTGCCGGGGTTTTCAAAAAAGATTGCCGCGACTGTACCGCTGACAAATTTTCGTTCTTCCATCAAAAACCGGCTCCTTTCTACAATAAGGCGTCTAAACTACTTTGATCACCTAAAAAACTGGCATCATTCCATTTTGTTAATTTAAATGGTGTTAAATTTTCCGGTTCACTGGTAGTCATAACACTTAAGCTGTTGTTCACTAAGCCACCCATTTCCCGTAATTGCCCCAACTCTTTGCCCGCTAACCACTGGATAGCAGCAGTTAGGGAAGCGCCGTGCCCCACAAATAAAAGTGGCCCTTTATTTTGCATAACAGCGTCACTTACAACTGTTTCAATCCGTGCTAGTGCTGCTTCAATTTTTTCACCGTTAAAAACACTTGGATCATACTGATCTAAAGCATAGCGTAAATTGTGTAGTTCAGTTGGATAGCGTTCTGTCATTTCATCGATTAGTTGACCTTCTAGTTTCCCCAAACCCAGTTCTCTTAAACCAGCATTGTAAATAATTTCTGATTGATAGTTTAGTTCAGCTAAAATTCCTTGTGCCGTTTTCATGGCACGAGGCGCTGTACTGGCATAAATTTTTTCAAAGGGGATATCTTTTAGGTGCTGACCCAATAATTTGATTTCAGCTAAACTTTCTGCAAGAAGTGGCGAATCGCCTTTGGCTCCTTGAAAGCGGCGTTCATTGTTCCACTGGGTCTTACCATGGCGGGTAAAATATAACTCCATTACAAATGCTCCTTTAGTTTAGTAGATAAAAACTAGTCTAATTTATCATTTTCATAGTGATGACGTAGTTCCAAATTAGGAAATCCTTGTTGGCGCAACGCCTCATATATTACTAACGCCGCCGTATTGGATAAATTTAACGAACGAACGTGTTCATCATTCATAGGAATACGCAAACACTTTTCTGGATTTTCCCGCATGAATGTTTCTGGTAATCCGGTTGTTTCTTTTCCAAACATTAAAAATACTTCTTCGTCGGCGGTATAATCCACTTCACTGTAAGTTTGGTTGGCAAACTTTGTAATCAAATAAAGGCGTCGCTGACCCAAGTATGCTAAAAAGGCTGCCAAATCTTTATGATACGTGATATTCACATCATGCCAATAATCTAGGCCTGCTCTTTTTAAATGTTTGTCATCGGTTGAAAATCCCAATGGTTCAATTAAATGTAGCGGTGTGTTCGTCGCCGCACAAGTACGGGCAATGTTACCTGTATTGGCTGGGATTTGTGGTTCAAATAGAACAATATGATTCAACTTCATTACTCCTTTTGATAAAAAATTCTGTGATTTTTATGAATTGTATTTAAAAGTAAATATTCTCTCCTACTATATCACTTCATAGCTACTTTTTTAAAAAAAGTGCAAAAAAAAGAACGTATCGGCTCGGTGTTAATCACTGCGAGTCGCTACGTTAGTGAAGTTCTTTTCACTAACTTTTATCAGAACAGGAACCTGATAAAAACCAATGAAAAATGACTTGTTTGTAATATATCACTCTTACTTAAATAATGCAACAGTTTTAACCGAAAAAAGTCACAAAAATTTCATTTCTCTTTTCCAATTAAAACATCCAAATCGATTGTAATTTTATTTAACGCACTCTTTGCTACAATTTCTTTTTGCTCAGAAGAAACGCCCCACTCTAAGGGAGACATCTCCAATAAAGCAGCTTGATTTTCCTTGGAAACATCAAATGTATACGTTATTTCATGATGATTTACTAATTTAAATTGTTCTTTAAAATGTTGAATTACTTCATGATTTTCATAATGCTGTTTCTTTTTATCCGCGGGATAAAAAGCTTGCCGTAATTCTTGTAAATAACCGCTTCTTGGGACAACTTTCACTAATGTTCCCGTCGGCTTTAAAACGCGTTTAAACTCTTTATAATTAGATGGTGTGAATAAATTTAATACACTATCAAAAACTTGTGGGGCAAAAGGCAGTCGTGTCAAATCTGCGACACACCAAAATAAGGGTTCACTTTGCTGCGTTGCCATGTAGACACCATCTTTTGCGATATCAAAGCCAATTCCCGTAATGTTTTTGCCCGCTGCTATTTTATTAAAAAAACTACCTTCGCCACAGCCTACATCTAAGACTGTCGACTTTTCCGGTATATATTCTCGAATTTTTTCCAGTAGCCCGTTATACATTCCGGCTTGAATCAGCTGACGTCTTGCGGTAAACAACCGGCGATCATAGCCGCTGCTAATATTTTTTTGTAAAAAATATAGCGTTCCTTTTTTTGAGACATCAAAGTGATGTCCCTTTTGGCAGACAAGCCCCGCTTTAACTGCCCCCATTTCACTTTGACACAAAGGACATAAAAACAATGGGTGATTTGCAGTCACAAATTGTTTGCCCCAATCAATTTTTTTTAACATTTTATTTCCTCACTTCCCCTTAAATACGGCGAAATCAGCGGTACTTTTTAGTTACTCTACTTTAACACAAGGCTGTGATAAAATACTACATGAAAGTAAGCTATCTAACAGTTTTAATGAGATACTAAAGGAGACTATTATGATTAAAGAATTTTGTGCCGAAAATTTCACTGATATTCCACGAGCCATTCACGCAGGAGCAAAACGCATTGAACTGTGTGATAACTTAGCTGTAGGCGGAACGACACCTAGTACAGGTGTCATTGAAGAAACATTAAATTATGCCGGTGAAAAAGGTATTCCCGTTATGACCATGATCCGCCCTCGCGGTGGTGATTTTATCTACAATGATACAGAACTAAAAATCATGCATACCGACTTAATCGAAGCTAAAAAAATAGGAACAGACGGTGTGGTTTTTGGTTGTCTAACACCTAGTGGTTGGTTAGATGAAGAAGCTTTGGAACTTTTAATTGAAACCGCAGAAGGGCTACAAATTACGTTTCATATGGCCTTTGATGCCATCTTACCAAGTCGTCAGTTTGAAGCTATTGATTGGTTAGCAGACCACGGCGTTACACGCATTTTAACCCATGGCGGCCCGAGTGGTACGCCAATTTCAGCAAACATCGCTCGATTAAAAGAATTGATTGCTTATGCCAAGAACCGCTTGATTATTTTACCTGGAGCTGGAATTAACGCTGAAAATGTGGCTGAAATTGTAACTGCCTTAGGGGTCAATGAAGCTCACGGAACTAAAATTGTAAAAATAACCGATTAAAAGGAGATGCCATGAAAAAAGCAGATGCCATGTATGCTTATGCCCGTAACCATAAATTAGGCCAAAATATCACACCAATTTTCGGCGGCTGGCTCCAACGAAAACACTTTGGTTTAATTGAGGCTGCTTTAGGTAAAGATGAAGAGGTCATTGCAAGTTTCATCGGACGCCATCATCCCGAAGATAATGAAAATTTCACGCCATTTGAAGGTGAAGACCGCGCAGACTTTGAAGAACGAATGCGCGCAACACAAACCGGCAAAGTGCGTTACTTTGACTGTAAAGGATTCCACGCCTATGCTATTACTGACGCTGGGCGCCTGATTTTTGCCCGCTGGGTTCCTTTTAACCACGATTATAAAAGTATTCCGTTGCATAATATCAACACCATTAATCCCAATACGCGAATTTTTTGGGGTTTTTTACGAATTGAAAGTTTTCGCGAAGTCTTTAGTATTTTTTGGACGAAAAAAACGGTCTTTGCTATTGCCAAATTGCTAGAAGATAGTAAAAGCGATATGCAAGACGGCATTATGGATGGCATTACTTCTGCCAAACGTGCCCAACAAATACAGGAAAAAGCGAAGTTGTCTAAATCCCAACTTACGACAGAAACAAATTTTGAAAAGTTGAAAGAACGTAAAAAAGCACTAGATGCTGGCTTAATTACCCCAGCAGAATATGAAGAATATAAGCAACGCTTTTTACAATAAAAACTACCGATCAAAATAATGTTGGAACAAAAGTTTCAGCCGCAAGAGCCAAGCAGGTGCTGTAAGACACAGCTCTACTGCAACAATCGCTGTGTCTTGCAGCAGTAAAAAATAATTTTTTTAAAGACTAGAAACACCTTACTTGTATCAATTTTATTACATGTCCCTACTGGAATGGCTGTTACTCAAATTTTTTGTGAAGTTTCAGCTTTTCACAAAAGAAGCTATTTTCAGACCACCGTTTATCGATAAAAAGGCTGTGACAAAAATCTGTCACAGCCTTTTTTATGGATTGCTCATTTTATTTTTTTAATTAAGAAATGAAGTACTGCATGAAAAGACTCGCAATATTAAAATAAATTAACACACTGGTCAAATCACTCAAGGTGGTAATAAATGGGCCACTGGCCACAGCAGGATCAAAACCAAGTTTGTCCATTAACATTGGAATAAAGCTCCCCGCCAAATTAGCCACCGTAATAGCACACATCATAGCCATTCCAATTACAAAGCCTAAAATTGGATTGTGTTTCCAAACCGCAACAATAATGAAAATGGTTAGACCGGTAATGAACCCGGTCACTAAACCGGTCAAAACTTCACTAATAACTGTTTTAACAAAACTACTTTCTTTGTCATCATTGATTGCGAGTCGCCGTACTGCCACAGCCAAAGATTGCGTCCCAGCATTACCAGCCGTCCCTGTAATCAAGGAAATGAAAACAGCTAAAATACTCGCTTCACTTACAAGTTTCTCATAATGAGAAATTAAAGTCGCCGTCGCCATTCCTAAAAATAGCAACGTAATCAACCAAGGGAGTCGTCTACTAGCAGCCTTGACAGGATTTTCTGAAACTTCTTCAACGTTGACACCGGCTAAACCAGAGTAGTCACTTGCAGCCTCATCGTCGATAACGTCAATAATATCATCGACTGTGACAATCCCTAATAAATGATCATCATAATCTGTGACTGGTAATGCCAAAAAGTCATAATCCCGGAAAGTTTGAGCGACATCTTCTTGATCATCTCCCACATGAACTGAGATGACCCGCTCGCTCATAATATCTTGAATCATCGTATCATCTTCATTGACGATTAAATCTCTTAAAGAAATAACCCCCACCAAATGATTCTCTTGATCTACTACGTAAATATAATAAATTGTTTCGGCTACGTCGGCTTCGTTTTTTAAAACATACATCGCCGAACGAACCGTTTGATTAGCCACAATTGAGACAAACTCTGTGGTCATAATTGAACCGGCAGTATCATCTTCGTAATGCAGTAGTTCTTTAATTTCACTTGCGTCTTCTTTGTCCATCAAGCTTAAATATTTGTTGACAGCTTTTTTATCCAAAGTATTTAATAAGTCAACGGCATTATCTGTATACATTTCAGCTAACATGGCCGCAGCATAGCCCGGACGCATTTCAGAAAGATAATCTGTCATATGTTCATCGTCTTCTTCGATTACGTCAAACATGTCTGCTAATTCTTTAGGTGACAGATAACCGTACATCCGATGGCGCTCTTGGCTGGTGAGGGACTGGTAGAACTGCCCCTGTTCGTATATGTGCATTTCTAAGAAAGGTTCTCTAAACCCTTGCATATCGTCTTCAAGCAACGCTTGTTTCAATTCAGCAAAACGTTCTTCCAGTTCTAAATTTTCATCCACTCACACTCACCACGCGTTCTTATATATTTTGGGCAACCTGTGCCATATCTTCTGGTAAAGCCAATGTAAAAGTTAATTTTTCACCACTAAAAGGATGATTAAAAGAAAGTTTGTAACAATGAAGGGCCTGCCGCATAATTCCAGCTGTCATAAGCCCACCATAGAGATCATCACCTAGTAGTGGACAAGAAATCCCACTAAAATGGACTCTGATTTGATGCGTCCGACCCGTATGAAGTTTAATATCCACTAATGCGATTTGGTCGTTTTCTTTTTGGACCCAATATTCTGTTTGTGCTTTTTGTCCGGTGTCATCTACTTTACGTTTTAACAACGAGCTTAAATCTCTAGCAATCGGTAAATCAATTACTGCATGGGGTGCTAACGTTTGAATAGCGCCAGCCACCAAAGCTTGATATCTTTTTTCCACTTGCTTTTCACGTAATTGACGATCGAGTTGCGCATGGGCAAAACCATGTTTGGCAAATAACATCAGGCCAGTTGTATCACGATCCAACCGCGTAACCACGTGAATTACCTGATCTTTATAATTTTGCATTTTATAATAATTTTTCACACGATTGGCCATTGTACCATTAGGATGATATTGCGCCGGAATCGAAGCAACTCCTGCTGGTTTATTGACAATCAATAAATGTTCATCTTCATAAACAATCGCAATTGGCGTCTCATCCAAAAGCATTGTTTCATGCTCCTTTTCATCGGGCACGACAATAGTAACCCTATCATTAGGGCGCAAAGAATACAAGACATTTTCACGTTTATCATTGACTAAAATCAAGCCCCCTTGGAATTTAATTTTCGCCAGCAAACCTTTGGAAATGCCTTGTTCTTTTAAGAAGTATTTTAACTGCTGCTCTGAGTTTTTCTGATAATGATACGTAAACTTCATAATTGCCTAATCTTCTCCAATAAAAGCGTCTTTAACCCGATGCCAAAAATCCATATGCCGAAATGAAGCAAAATGAATCCGTTCTGTGGCAATTTTATAATAGACGGCTGCAATGTGATCTTTTTGAATATCTAATTGATCGACGGTAATCATGTAATCATTACTATCTTGCAATCGAATTTCCATCCATTCATCTGCAGCAATAACTAACGGAGATCCCAACGTTCGGAAGACGCGATTATTCAACGAAGCAATTTCTGCTAGTTGGATCGCATTAATACTGGGATGTAACACCGCCCCGCCAACACTTTTATTATAAGCAGTTGAACCAGTTGGCGTTGAAATAGATAAACCATCCCCACGAAATCGTTCAAAAAGTTCCCCCTTTAAATAAACGTCTGCTACCATCGTTCGATTCCCGCGTTTGATGGTCGACTCATTTAAAGCTAAAAAGTGTTTGGCAGCTTTACCGTTTTGATATTCAATGCGGATATCTAACAGCGGATAACTAATACTTTCACCGCGATTTTTTTTCAAGCTCGTAACCAACTCTGGTATTTCATAGTCACGCCAGTCCGTATAAAACCCTAAATGACCAGTGTGAACACCAAGAAAACTGACTTTATCTAAAATATGGCTGTAACGATGAAATGCTGAAAGCAAAGTACCATCACCACCAACAGAAATGACAATTTCTGGTCGTTGTTGATCAATGACAATTTCATTTTCTGCTAAAAGTTTTCGTAATTGCCGCTCTGTTTTTTCCGATTGCAGACCATGATTTGAAACGATGGCCACTTTTAAGGTCATTATGTCTCCTCCCGATCAATTGAAGCCTGATAATAACTATCGTCTGACTTGCCTCTGCCGTGGGAAAATAGACGCTGCGCTTCTTGAATTTCTTCCCGAATCGTCGACATCTCTTCATCTAATTGATAGGCTGCTTCGGCCGCTCTTTGCAGGCGAATTTTCATCTCTTCTGGAAATGCCCCTTGATATTTATAATTCAAAGAATGCTCAATCGTCGCCCAAAAATTCATCGCCAATGTCCGAATTTGAATTTCTGCCAAAATAATTTTTTCGCCATTTACTAACTGGACAGGATATTCAATGACCAAATGGTAAGAACGATACCCGCTAGCTTTTTTATTGGTGATATAATCTCTTTCAATAATAACTTTCATATCTTTGCGGTTGCGTAGTAATTGGACAACTTGGTGAATATCTTCCACAAACTGACACATAATTCTAAGCCCCGCGATATCTGACATCTCTTCTTCCAGACGTTCCATGGGAATATGGCGAATCTGGCTTTTTGTGATGATGCTTTCCACTGGTTTAACTCGTCCAGTGACAAATTCAATCGGCACATGTTGATTTTGTTCGCGAAATTGTTTGCGAATCCCCCGCAACTTTACTTTCAATTCTGATACGGTTTGTTCATATGGTGCTAAAAATTTATCCCAATCTCGATCCATAATTATCCCTCAATTTTCTTTAATACATACAAGTTATATTTTACCACAAACCGCCTTAAATCTTTATCCCTTCAAATTGAAAAAATATTCACACAATTTAATCGTATCAATTGCGTATCTTGTCATTTTATGTCAGAATATAAATTCAATGAATTGATAGATGTGAACAAAGCTAGCACATTCGAAACAAAAGTTCGGAATGGTTCCCCTTTAAAAGAAAATTTGTATCTTCTAAATCTTATTTTCAGAATTTTTACAATCCACTTACTGCTTTTTTATTTTCTACTTTCTTAGAGGATTGTCATTTTTTCAATGCTTTAGCTTGCAGTTTCACACCTGAACACGTAAACTAGTGAGGGATTATTATGAGCCAATCGACTGAGATCGAATTTAAAACAATGTTAAGCGCAACTGACTTCAAGCGCATTATGACGTACTATCACGTTACAGATGAGATGGTCGTAGAACAGACAAATTGTTACTTTGATACCTTTGACAATAAGTTAAAAAATGCCAATGCCGGTTTAAGAATTCGTTTACTCCCTTCTTTTGCTGAAGTGACTTTAAAAACACCACAACAAGAAGGTCTACTAGAAACCACGGAAAAGTTGACGCTAGCAGAGGCGCAAAAATACTTAACATTACAACAAGTTCCAGCAAATGGACCGGTTGAAGAAAAATTAAAAACGTTACATGTTACATTAAAGGAATTACATATCATCAGTCAGCTAACTACTAAACGAGCTGAATTTGAAATTGACGCTGGTTTGTTGGCATTAGATGAAAGTTTCTATCTACCAGCAGGCCATGACTTTGAATTAGAATTAGAAGTAAAAGATGCTAAATTAGGACAAGAAGCTTTCACGCAATTATTAAAGACATTGGCAGTTTCTTATATTCCAGCGGAAAATAAAATTAGTCGGAGTCTTAAAAAAAAACAAAGCTAAAAACTATTTATTTTCATTTTTTCTACGTTTCTGCTAAGTTGAAATAGCCAGAAACGACTCAATTTGTTGGAGGAGATTTAAGTGATTGAAATTTATTTGTTTGTCAATCCATTGGGTGCTATCTGTTTAGGATCAGAAAAGCATCTTTGGAACTTTGTACAAACATCGGAGCAAAAAATCCAATTCAGGCTGATGCCTTTAGTGAATATGCAGACAATTGATGCTGTTTTAACACGTCGCGGTACACCAAAACACGACATTCATGCTAGAAATCAACTTTTTGAAAATACTTATTCAGCTGCTTTAGATGCCAAAGCACTCCAACTGCAAGGCAAAAAGAAAGCACGAGAATTTTTGATGCAAATGCAAGAAGAAGTAGCTTGTAATGGCAAAGAATATAATCATGAACTGGTCATTTCATTGGTTGAAGCTGTTGGTGGCGACGTAGAAATGTTTACAGAAGATCGACAGAGCGACTTAGTCAAAACATTATTCCAAGAAGATCAAAATACCGCTCGTGAGATGGGAATTACCACGCATCCGTCTGCAGTTGTTTACAATTATGCTTGCGAACGCGATTATGGTGTTTTATTAGAAGGCGAAGACGCCTTAACTGATATCCCGCGCCTGTGCCAAGTCGATCAAGAAAATTATCAAATTTTTCACATTGATGGTTACTTACAGCGTAAAAATGAACGTCGCGTTACTCACGATACCAAGCATTTAAAATTAATGTAACAAAAAAAGTTGCGACAAACGTTAGGTTGACGTTTGTCCCAGCTTTTTTTATTGCTTAAAATAAACAGAGCAGACAATTGAGCAACTGTCTGCTCTGTTTTTATTTTATAATTGAGCTACTAATGTTTCCAATTCACTCAAACGTTCTTCAAACATCTTCATGGCATCTTCAATATAATCAGCTTTTGTCATATCCACACCGGCTTTTTTCATTACTTCAATTGGATAATCACTATTACCAGCCTTCAAATAATTCAAATAATGTTCCAACGCGCCCTCTTCTTTGGTTAAAATTTTCTTCGCCAAGGCAGAAGCGGCAGAAAAGCCCGTCGCATATTGATAAACGTAATAGTTGTAGTAAAAATGTGGAATTCGCGCCCATTCCAATTTAATCTCTTCATCTTTTGTTACATCAGGTCCATAATATTTCGCATTTAAATCCCCGTAATAGTCATTTAAATACTCACTTGTTAAAGGCGTACCTTTTGCATCCTCAGTATGGATAAAGTGCTCAAATTCAGCAAATTGCGTTTGGCGGAAAATAGTTCCCTTAAAGCCATCTAAATAGTGATTTAAGATATATGCCCGTACTTTCGGGTCTTTTTCAGTCTCTAACAAATGTTCTGTCAAAATATTTTCATTGGTTGTAGAGGCGATTTCTGCTAAGAAAATAGAGTAATCCCCGTAAACAAAAGGTTGATTATTACGAGTAAAATAGCTGTGGACACTATGACCCATTTCGTGCACTAAAGTAAATAGTTGGTCTAAGGTATCATGCCAATTCATTAAAATATAAGGAGCTGTATCATAAGCACCGGAAGAATAAGCACCACTACGTTTGCCTTTATTTTCAACCACGTCAATCCAACGACTTGAAAAAGCTTGTTCTACGATTTTATTGTATTCTGGTCCCATCACATGTAAAGCTTCTTTAGCCTTTTCAACCGCTTCTTCATAAGTATAGCGAATTGGCGCTTCTCCTAAAACAGGTGTGTACATATCATACATGTGCAATTCATCAGTTGCGAGTAATTTTTTTCGCAATGCTACATAACGATGTAGTAGTGGTAAATGTTTATTCACAACTTCAACTAAGGTATCATAAACACTTTCTGGAATATGATTATTACTTAAAGAAGCTTCTCTAGCTGACGTGTATTTTCGTGCTTTTGCTTTAAAATTATGTCCTTTGACATGAGAGCTTAACGTTTGGGCAAACGTATTACGAAATTGGCCATACACACTGTACAATCCTTTAAAAGCAGCTTCTCGCACGCTGCGATCCGTTGCTTCCATTAATTGGCCGTACACACCGTGGGACAATTGAATTTTTTCTCCATCACTGCCTTCAATCGTAGGAAACACGAGATCTGCATTATTTAACACAGAGAAAATATCATCTGCTGCATTAAAAATTTCACTTGCCCCAGCCAATAATTCTTCTTGGTCCGCCGGCAAAACATGGGCACGATTGTCGACCATTTGCGCTACATAATGGCGATAAACTGCCAATTTTGGTTCTTCTTCAAAATAAGACCAAATCTGATCATCTGACAGTGTCAAAACTTCTGGCTCAAACCAAGAAATAGCCGCACTTGCTTCTGCTAATAAACTGCTAGCCCGCGCATATAATCCTTGATAAGTGGTATTTGCGGTATCTTGATCATTTTTTAAGTGACTGTACACATATAACGTTTCTAATTTGCGATAAATAGCCAAGCAAAACTCCAAAGCCGCTAAGAAAGCCGTAGCATTCGTTGCTAGTGTTCCTTTGTATTTATCCGCTTGTTTTAATTCTTCTTTCAAATCAGCAAAGGCTGTGTCAAAAGCTTGGTCGTCAGCAAAAATTGGAGTTAAATCCCAGGTCAGTTCTGTCGGTAAGCTTTCTCTTGTTGGTAATTGTTTTGTCGCCATAATTGAAACCTCCTGATAGTTACTTAAACGAAAAGTTATCCTCTTCGATTACTTTCTATACTATCACAACTGCCTTTTTTTGGTGGCAAAAAACTTTCTTTTTCCCGACCAGATAAGCGCTGGCATTCCAAATAGATTTCTTTTAAAATTATTTTTTGCGAAACTAAGGGAAAATCCCATTGCCATTTGAGTTGGCTTAGGTCTTTTATCCATTGTTGGCAATTGTTGTTACGCAAATATAAAAAACGCAATAACAACAGCTCATGTTCAAAGAAAAAATGATAACGACTGCTACTATAACACCAAAAAGGTAAATCCAATATATGGCTATAGCGTTGATAAAAAAAATGTTGCAAACGTAAAAAGCGCGGCTGGCGTTGGAATAAGCGTTGGCGCAAAAAACGTTTATACGCGGCATTACGCCAATAAAACTTATTACTTGTTAAAGATGAAACATGGGACGTATAGGAAGTCAAGTTCGTATTTTCTGCAACATTTTGACATTGCCACTGATACCCGCGGTTAAAATCCCAGTTGGCCAAATAATAAAGCCGAAGTTGCTTTGCCGCTGTATCCAAATGCCATAAATAGGCTTTCTGTTGCCAATAACAGAAAGCTTTTTGCAACTGACTCAACTGTTGTTGCGGAATAAACCGTTGTCCTACAATCCACCAGGGTTGATAGTGAAAAGACTGATAATTTTTTGTACGAGCTTTTAAATGACTTAAGTCTAAAACAGAGCACTGAAATTCTACGGTTGTTTTATTAACTAACAGGTCTGGTCGCTGTTTTAATTGTGGCAAATAAACTTCTAATTGACTATTTTCTAGTCGTTGATGCAACCAATTTTTGCCGGCAATATGCTCATTTGTCTCACCTTCTGTCACTATTTTGCAGCAGTGTTCTCTCTGATGCGCAAAGTGTGTGCGCTGTTTTTGTCCTTGTTTTAAACAGACGGCCTTTTGACACACGGGACAATGATATTCTTCTTGTTTTTTTGCTTTTAAAGCGGCAACAAGCTCGTCTGCTTTATTTCTGGCAATTAGCATTTATCTCCCCCATAAGAACTTACGCACTATTTAGCTAGGGGCAACAAAAAAAGACCTGGAAAAATCCAGATCTTTTTTATCAAAAGTAACGACGGGTAATTCCTAGAGCATCAAGTTCCATCAAAAGCTTACCGTGTTCGGCTAGCACTTCTGGCGTTACTTGACTCAAACGAGCAAATTCACTTAAGTACGCTAAGTAATCGTCAATTTGATTTTTTAATAAGTATTCATCTGTGAAACGAATTTCCAAGAAATAAAAATGATTCAACTCATAAAGATTACTTACAATTCCTTCGCCCTCAAATTCATGGGCCAATTGAATCATTTGCTCAAAATCTATCATTTCAAAGACGTAATCGCGTTTGATATCCGTTGTTTCTTCTTCTGTCTCTTCGACTTCTTGTAATTGTTCTGCAATATGCTTTTTCAAGAAATCACTCACCTCTTCAGCACTGCCGTCAGCAATTTGTTCCAAATTATTAAATTCTTCATTCGGAATATTCTTACTGATAAATAATTCCAAACCATCACCTTTTGGCAAAACTTGGAAAGTGACAGCTTCACTGCCTTTGAATTCTTCGTTGACATCAACTTCTTCTAAAATACTATAAAAGAAGTTCTCAATTTCATTGTGGTTACCTAATAAATCTAAAAAGGTAATTCCCCGGGCAGCTAAATCTTCGCTTTTAATGAGAACACGAATTGTATTTTCGTTAATATGTTCCATTTCCATCTTAGCTACACCTCGCTTTTCTAACATTATAGCTACATTGTAACGGAACCTTATCAAATGTAAAGAAAAACCTCGTGATTTAGTAAATCTTAAAGTAGTTCAAAAAAACGCTGTCTTTAAAATTTTTTTTAGAACCGCTAAAACTCACTAACGGCTAAAATAGCGTAAAAAAAGACTGCCACAAAATATGTAGCAGTCAAAACTTTTATAATCCAGCCATTAATTGTGCATGCCGTAATTCTAATTGGCGTACTTCGCGTGGTAAGAAACGTCTGATTTCATCTTCATTAAAACCAACTTGTAGACGTTTTTCGTCGATCATAATTGGACGACGTAATAAACCAGGGTTGTTTTGTACCAAATCTAGCAATTCTTTTAATGGTAATTCATCTAAATCAATATTCAATTTTTGGAAGACTTTTGACCGAGTAGAAATAATTTCTTCGGTACCATCTTCAGTCATTTGTAAAATCGCTTTTAATTCAGTGATATTCAAAGGTTCTGAAAAAATGTTGCGTTCTACAAAGGGAATTTCGTGCTCTTGCAACCACGCGCGAGCTTTTCTGCACGATGTACAGCTAGGGGAAGTATAAAGTGTCAACAACGTGTATCACTCCTTTTTTATTATATAAGTAATCTCTTTGTGACATCACTTATAATTTCATCTGAGTTCATTATACCTAATTGAAAAAAAAAATACTACCCTTTTCTCAAAAAAAGTTTTAAAAAATTAAAGTTATCTTAATGACACATTCCTAACTTACATACGTTTTCATCGATTTTCACGTTAGAAAGATTAGAATTATCAAATTTAAATGCCATTTACTTGCTTATATATAGCACAGTTTAAAAATGAAAAAAACACTGTAACACAAACAGAAAATTTGTTATATAATTTCTGTAATTTCGTTTTTTAAATTTTGTTGCATTCACAACAATAAAATTGTCTAGACAAATTTATCGGCATTTATCGCCCTTTTTATCCCTGTTTTTTGCAAATACCTGAAAAAAGATAGTCTCAAATAGAAATCGCGTTATTTTCTTTCTTTTTTTTAGCGGTAATCTGTAATAAATTACTAACAAAAAATCAGTAGTGAGATTGTGAAAATATCATTTGAAAAAAAAGTTTTTTTAATTATTCTTTGAAAAAATCTCTTTTTCAGAAAATTCAGAAACAAAATGATATTGCCCTTTAAATAATTTTTTTTGTCTTATTTCTTTTAAATTAACTTAATTTTTGAGTATTTAGCATTAACTAAAATGACCTTCGTTTTTTTATAATTCCTTCCTTTGTGATTATCACAATTGTTTTTTAAGTAAAAAGAACTGTAATATAATTTTGCCTATTATCAAAAGGTTTGTTCTTAATTAGGTAAAGAAAACCTTTATAAATCAACTTTTTACTCTTTAAAACTGCTATCCTTTTCGTTAGAATGAATCAGGATATTATGAAATTTGCAGAAAATTTGAAGGGAATGGCCTTTTTTGATTAACGCAATTGTTTTTGACGTCGATGACACAATTTATGACCAACAGCAACCTTTTCGCAACGCTGTCCACCGTATTATTCCTTTAGTAACAGATAACGACATGCACGACCTTTACATTCGTTTTCGTTTTCATAGCGACGAAACATTTTGCAAAGTTGCCAAAGGGGAATGGACATTAACGTATATGCGTAACTTACGCATCATGGAGTCTTTGAAGGATTTGGACTATCCACAAATCACAGAGGCCACAGCTTTAGAATTTCAAAAAATTTATGAAGAAGAGTTGGACAATATCGTCATGCACGATGCTGTTTTTGAAACATTAAACTTTTTAAAGGCCCAAAATATTCCAATCAGTATCATCACAAACGGCCCGACTGACCACCAATACAAAAAAATTATCCAACTAAATCTTTTAAACTGGGTTAAAGAAGATAACGTCATTATTTCACAGGCAACAGGTTTTCAAAAACCTGATCGCGAAATTTTCCAGCTCGCTGAAAAAGAGTTTAATCTTACTGCAGAAAATACATTATATGTCGGAGATAGTTTTGAAAATGATGTTGTTGGCGCTAAAAGCGCTGGCTGGAAATCTTTATGGTTTAATCACCGTAACCGTCAAATTCCAGCTGGAGAGCAAGCAGTTCAAGATATTAAACTGACTTCATTTGCGCAACTAACCCCAACAATTAAGGCAATTTTCGCTGAGTAATCAGCGCTATGAAAAGCAGTTCAAACTACTTTTACTTTCACATATTAAGCTAAGATTTCAAGAAAGTTTACCTGCCTATCACGATGCTTAGTTTGAAAAACTAGTCATGGATAAACTTATCATAAAGCGATTCAGCTTGGTAAAAAATTGATCCTTTTTCCTATTATAAAAAAGGCAGTAAGACTACTTTTTAGTGGTCCTACTGCCTTTTATTTTACCTGTCGTTCATTTATTCTCCCACACTTAAAATCATGCGAATATCTGCTTCTGTCAGTTGTTGGAGTTGTGTTTCATTGCCCTGGATAACTTTTTGGAACAATTCACGTTTGTCTTGTTGCAAGGCATTCATCCGCTCTTCAATAGTTCCTTCTGCAATCATGCGCCACACTTCAACTACTTTTTCTTGACCAATCCGATGAGCGCGCCCGGCCGCTTGTTCTTCTACAGCCGGATTCCACCATAAGTCGTAAAGGATCACCGTATCTGCTCCGGTCAAGTTCAAGCCAGTTCCACCAGCCTTTAGAGAAATCAAAAAGACATCCTTCTCCCCTTTGTTAAAAGCATCTACCATTTCAATCCGATTTTTTGGTGGTGTACTCCCCCGCAAATAAAAACTATCATAACCTAATTTAGCTAACTCTTCTTCAATAATTGTCAGCATACCGGTAAATTGCGAGAACAATAAAACCCGCCGGCCATTTTCTTGAGCCGCTTGAATTAGATCTTTTACTTGCTCTAATTTACCCGACGTTCCGGTATAATCGTCAATGAATAATTTCGGATCACAACAAATTTGCCGCAAGCGCGTTAGGCCGGCCAAAATACTGATTCGATTTTTCTTAAAGGCAGCCGCATCCATTTGACTGATTTCTTCGCGCATTTGCCGTAAATATGCCAAATAAATTTTCTTTTGATCTTCAGTTAAGGCACTGTAATAATTGGTTTCCAATTTTTCTGGTAAGTCTTTTAAGACGGTGGCTTTATCCCGTCGTAAAACAAAAGGCTTAATCATTTGGGCAATTTGTTCGGCTGATAATTGGCGGTAACGTTGCTGACTTGGGAAAAAGCCTGGCATGATCATTTCAAATAACGACCACAATTCTTCTAAATTATTTTCAATTGGGGTCCCACTCAAAGCAAACCGATTCGGAATAACTAAAGAGCGTAAGGCTTTTGCTGTTTTTGTAGCCGCGTTTTTCACCATTTGAGCTTCATCTAAGATTAATTGGTCTAAAGTTAATTCTTGATAAAGGGCAATATCTTGACGCAAACTAGCGTAAGAGGTGATGTAAATATCCACCGGTTGACTTAAACACTGCATCCGCTCATGCTTATTGCCACCCACCACCACTGCTTTCAAACTTGGGGCAAATTTCTTTAACTCCGCTAACCAGTTGAAAGTTAAACTAGCCGGTGCCACGATTAACGTTCTCCTACTAGCTTTTTCTTGCTTTTCTGATAAAAGATAAGCAATGGTCTGTAATGTTTTCCCTAAACCCATTTCATCGGCCAAAATTCCGCCAAATTGGTAATGAGACAACATTTTTAACCAACGAAAACCCGTTACTTGATAAGGGCGTAAGTCCGCATTTAAACCTTCAGGCAAAGCCACAGGATAGTTTTCAGGATGCGTTAAATCTTTGGCCATTTGGGTAAAGTTATCACTAAACGCAACATTCGCTGTTTTTAGCTGCTCTTGTAAAACCAAACCTTGGTTTAACGGCATTTTTATGACGCCGTCTTGACTATTTGTTTGTCGCAATTTTTGTAAAATCGCGCTGGTTTCTTGAAATTCTGGTGTTTCCAGTGACAATATCTGCCCATTAGTTAGTGTGTAAAAAGCATCTTGATTTAATAAGCTTTGCAAAATATTATCAATTTCTTTTTCACCAATACCTGAGATATCAAAGTGAACATCTAACCAAGAACCATCACTGTCCACTTTAACTTCTGGTTCAATCTTATGGGCATCCAAATACAATTCTCGCAATTTTTTACCCAGCTTAACTGTACCTAGTTGTTGTAAAGTTGGCAGTTCCCGCGTGAAAAAATAATACAGCCCACTGCCAGTCGGCAAATCTTTACTAAAACCGGTATCATTTTCCACGTAGCCTTGTTGTTGCAACAAATGACGTGCACGATCTTCTTTTTGGTAATCCCTTAGTACCTCGGGCTGATTTTCTTCAACAACATTATGCGTAGCATCGCTGGAGAAGATCGCATTGCCATATGCAAATTGCAATTCAACTGCAACCTGACCTTTTTTCTTGCGCAAGATAAAACTGATTGCTAAATCTTCATCGCTAATATAGCGATAAACTTCTTTTGCAATTGTAACATTCCCGATTTGACGCAATAATGGTAAGACTTGCTTAAATAAAACCGATAATTCCTTTTTGGCATAAGGAATTTCTTTTTTTTCTATTCTTTTTAATAACTGATCCAACGTTAAATAAATTTCTTGTTGGCAACTAGACAATGGGTGAATTTGTTCATCGATTACGCCCCAATGATAATAGTTAAATACTTGATCGTAGTCTTTTTCAATTTCTAAAATGAATTGGTCTTCAACTTTTTTGACGGTAAATTCTAGTGGTAATGTAACGTCAGAAAAGACAATTGGATTTAGTTTCTTTTCATCGTAGGAAAATGTTCCGCCTAAATTTCCTAGCATCGTTAATAATTTTTGGCCCCAACCAATTGGAACCAATAAGTATTTTTTGTCTAATTTGCCATTGACTAAAATTCCAGTTTGCCCCATTAATTGTTGTGTCTGTGCCATTCCCCACAAAACATCTAATGCTTCATTAACGTCTGGGCTAAAAGCAGCTGGTTCAATTAGAAAACTATGCTGTTTATTAATGAGGATTTTTTTATGCTCTGAATAAGCTTGGAGAAATTTATAAATATTTTTTACAATATAATTGCGGGCAACACCCCGCTGGCCAACCTTTAAACTAATCCCAAAAACTGCCAATTCTTTATGATAAGGATTCGTCTCAATTGCTTCTATATTAAACTGTAAACGTAACGGTACTGCCGGCCCTTCTGCTACTGGTAATTTTAATTTGGCAAAACCGTTGGTAAACATTTCTGCTGTTGAAAATTTACTTTTGACTGGAACTTCCATACTGCTCATAAAACGCGTCTTGCCTTGTTGACGCAAAAATAATTCGACTGCCACTGTATGTTTACAATAATGGTGTTCTTCCCAGTAAGGGCACTGACAATAATCTTCTTCTTTGGCAGTAGCATCCAAATCCACCAAATATTCTTCACTACCTAATACAACAGCATGCCAAACTTTATTGGCCGGATCCGGCGTTACTGATAGTACTCTTCCTTCATTGAGGTATGTGCGCCCTCGTTCAATCACTTTTTCAGGAATACTCCACTTCACCCAAATCTCTCCCATCTAATATTTGCAAACAGCATAAGCTGTTATTTGTTAAGCTAATTTCACTGCAATCTTACTTTGACCGGCACCATTAGTTTTAACATTTATCTGCCTTACAATCTTTTCTTTTAAGGCTGGTACGTGACTAATAATCCCAATTAACCTTCCTTGTGTTTCGAGTGTACTTAAAGATTCTAACGCCATTTCTAACGCTTCTTCATCTAGCGAACCAAAACCTTCATCAATAAACAAAGCATCAAGAGCAATGCCACCGGTCTTATTTTGAATGACATCGGCTAAAGATAATGCCAAAGCTAAAGCCGCAATAAAGCTTTCACCACCTGATAATGTTTGAACGCGTCTCACTTGCCCTGCATTGTCATCATATATATCGATATCTAGTCCCTTTTGACCACGACCACCATCTGATTTTTCCGCTAAACTAAATTGATAACGACCATTAGTCAACTGTTCTAAGCGAACATTGGCTAATGTTAAAATTTCAGCTAAATAAGCTTGTAAAACATAGCGTTCTAAACTAGTTTTATACGTATTTTTCCCACTCAATACTTGACTTAACTGTTCTATTTCTGCCAATTTAGCCAAAGATTTTTCGTGGGAAGCAAGCAATGTTTTTAACCTTGCCACTAATTGCTCGTTATCTTTTTGCTGTTCTTTTAAAAGTAAAAGCCGTTGTTGGCTTTCACGCAATTGTACTTGCGCGTTTTCATAAGAAACCGCCATTTGGGCAAGTTGCGGCATTTCTTGTTCTTTCAAATGTTCTTGTAGCTTTTGTTTTTGCTCTTTTATTAACAATAGCTTATTTTCGTACGTTTTTATTGCTTCTGATACCTCATGTAGTTTTTTCTCGTCTACAAATTGCTCTAGCAGCTGCTTTTTAGAAAGTTCTCGTGGAGAAGACGCTAAGCTTGTTGTAAGTTGTGCGTCTAATTTTTCCACTTCTAGTTGCGCCTCGCGATGATAATCTGATAACTCTTTAATTTGTGCGTAATAGCTTTTGGCCGCGGCTTTTAAATTTTCACCTGTGGTTTGATCTTTTTGCAATTGTGCATTTAGTTTTTTGATTTCGGTTGTGAAAACTTCAATCTGATGACGTAAAACAGGTGCGTCACTTTTACCAACTTGACCTTGTAAACTTTCAACTTCTCCTTTAAGTCGTTCTAGTTGATTAACTTCTTTTTGGTAGCGACTTGTCAAAGTTTGGCGTTCTTCATTTTTCTCGGCCAATTTCACTGCTATTTCAGCTTGTGTTTCACTTGCCTTTTGAATCTCATTGCCTAGTTGTTCTTGTTGTGCAAAAAAACGCGTGATTGCTGTAAATACATCCTCTTTTTCTCCTATTGTCTGTAACAGGGTAAAATCACGAGTAATCTGCTCTTTTAAGTCGGTCATTTCTGCTTGGGTTTTGAGGATTAGCTTTTGAAATTTATCTGCTTCTTGTGTCAATTGTTCTTGTTTTGTATAGTTGCGGGCAAGCGCCTCAGCTAAATCTGCTCTTTTTTCTTCAGCTGCATTTAATAAGGCTTCACTTTCTGTAACCGTCTTTAAAGTCAAATCATGCTGGGCTACCATAGGATGCTCAGTTGCCCCACAAACTGGACAGGCCTCCCCAGAAACTAGATCTAAACTTAATCGGGCAATCATGGCTTTTGCGTAATTGCTTTTTTGCAAACGGTAGTTTTCTTCTGCATCCTTTAGCTCTGCTTGCAAGTTACGAATCGTAACTTGCAACTTAGTCATTGTATTTTTGGTCAACTGTAACTCTTTGTTTTGAGAAGTTTTTGTTTCAATTAATTTTTCATAATCACGGACTGTTTGCTGTATTTTTGTTAAGGCAGTCATCGTTTTTTGCCACTGGCTGCTTTTTTTTGTGAGCTGTTCTTGCTGACTAAGACTTAGCTGTAAAGTAGCAATAGCTTGATTCAGTATTGTCAGCTCAGCTTGCGTTTTTTCACTAGTAATTTTTTTTGTGGCAAGTATTTGTCGTTGTTGTTCCAATAGTTGGGCTTGGGGAAGTTTCACTTCTAAATTGTGAAGCGACTTTTGCGCTGCCTCTAACTGTGATGTCCACGCTGCTACAGTCTTTCTTTGCTCTTGCCAGATTTCCAGTGCTTCTGCATTTTTTTGCGATTCTTTTTTTGCGATGGCTAATTTATCAGCTTGAAGATTGACTTTACTTGCAGCCAATTTAACAGAATTGATCAGCGGCAGGTGTTGTTGGAGCCACAAGAGCCAATTTTGCTCATCTTTTTTTTGTGTTATCACCGTTTTTTCTAAAGCTAAGTTGCTTTCTTCTTCCAAAACTTTTTTTAGTTCATCAAAGCTGCGTTTTAACTCTTCTGCTTGATAGTACTGTTTTTCGGCCTTATTCTTTTTTGCAGTTAAGTTTGCAACCACTTCGGTTTGGTTGGCGACCGCCCTGCCTAATTCTTCTAAATCACCTTGCCAAGCAGTTAGGGTTTCAGTCAAGGTCGAAAAAACAGCAGCATTTTTAAACCATTTAAAACTATCGACTAAAGCTGCGGCTTGTGTTTGTTTTTCTGCAATACTTTGATTTTTAGCGGCTGCTTGTTCTTTTAACCAAGTTTGCAAATTTTGGTAAATTTCTGTGTCAAACAAGCGTCGTAAAACTTGTTCTTTATCTGTGCTTGAAGCAACGAGAAAATTACGAAATTCACCTTGTGGTAACATGATGATTTTGAAAAACTGGTCTGCGGTTAAGTGTAGTAGTTGATAAAGTTCATAATCGACATTTTTAGTGTATTGTTTCTTTTCGTTTCCTAGTTCGTCATAAATAGTCAGCGTTGTTTTGCCGGCTCTTATAGTGGTACCAGTCCCCCGCTTTTTAGCTACCACTTGTTCGGGGCGTCGCATCACTTCGTAAAGTAAGCCGCCGTGGCTAAAAGAAAACGTCACTTCCGTTTCTTCTGTCGGCTGCGCAAAAAGGGAACGCATTTCTTTACCACTACGCAATTTGCCAGAGGTTTGACCGAATAAAGCAAAGGTCATTCCATCAAAAATTGTTGTTTTTCCAGCACCGGTTTTCCCGCTGACCAAAAATAAGCCCTGGTCTAAAAAAGCCCCAAATTCAACGGTTTCATCCAGATATGGACCAAAATTTTTCATGCGTAAAGTACGTGGCTGCATCGCGGTGGTTTCCTCCTTGTTAAAACAACTTTCATATATATCTAATGAATTGTCCTTAATCTTCTTTGGTTAATTTTTCTACTGCTTGTAACCCTTTTGCTAACCATTTCTCTTGGTTGGCAGTTAAATCTTCATTGGTCATTTCAGCAAAAAAATCGCTAACGACTTTTTTCGGCGTATCTGCTCTTTTTTTTAGTTGGGTCAGTTGCGCTTTACTTTCAAGCGGATTTACTCGCTCAATCCCCAAGAGTCTGGGGTAGATTACGCGTAATTGATTCATCAAATTAGGGATAACCCCACGGTCAGTTAATTGAATGTGTAAAAAATCTTCTCTTGCAATTTTTTGATAAAAAGCTGGTGTCAATAATTCTTCATAACTGGCCACAAGCCTTTGTAAGTCATGTAACGGAGACAAAGGATAAAATGTGCGGGATAAGTCGCTGGTATCAACGATATAAACTCCTTTTGTTTGCTTTTCTTCTGAAATCGCATATTTTAACGGTGCACCACTGTATTGTACTGTCAAATGATTAAGCGCAGAATGATTATGCAAGTGACCCAAGGCAACATAATCAAAATCCTGCAACAAATCTACCGGTACACTATCCAAACCGCCTACCATGATTTTTGTTTCAGAATCACTTTTACTGCTACCAGCTGCAAAAAAATGCGCAACTAATACGTGCCGCATATTCGGCTTAAAGCGGCGCTTCATTTCGGCTATTACGCTTTTGATAGCCTCGGCTAAAGTTTTAATGCTATCGTCTTGAAAGTAAACGCGCGCATTAAAGGGCTCAAAGTATGGCAAAAGAAAAAATTGTGTATCTGCTAGTTCCACCGGTTCAAAAGCTTGCACCAACTCTGTATGTAAATAAAAATCGGTATGACTAAACCAAGGCGTCCCAAAATTTAGGCGTTCATGACTATCATGGTTACCAGATATGGCCAGCAGCGGTAATTTATTTTGCAAGTTAAAGGCGATAATTTTTTCATTAAATAAATTGACAGCATCTACTGCTGGCACCGCCCGATCATACAAATCTCCAGCCACTACCACTGCATCAACTTTTTCTGCTAAAGCCAACGATAAAATTTGGTCAATGGCGGCACTTTGTTCTTTTAAGAGATCAAAACCGTTTAATTTTTTGCCAATATGCCAATCTGCCGTGTGTAAAAAACGCAATTTGTACTCCAACCTTTCTAAAAAAGCATCTTCAGACCATTATAACACTTTCAACCCCTTTTCAAAAAGTCACGGCTACTGCTTGTAAGAATGCCTAAAAAAAAAGACTTTATCAACAACATCACTTCATTTATGAACAATTAAAATCCCCGTGCAAACTTTAAAAATGAGATAATTCCTTCATTTTTGACTATAAAAAAACCAGCGTAAAATACGCTGGTAAAAAAATTATTTAACAATATATTTAAAATTAGGATCAATGGCGCGATCCAATTGATCAAAGGCCGTTTGAATGCGCGTTTCCACCACCGCCATGCCTTCTTTATCAATTTTTTTCACATCGCTAATATCAATGGGTTCACCAAAACGCATGGTAACTTTTTTTCGTTTTAGCAAATCTTTAAAGGTCAATGGTCCTTGGTAAACACAAGGCACAATCTTAACTTTAGCCATTTTAGCAATGAGTGCCATGCCCCCTTTTAGCTCAGTGGCATGCCGGGTACCACTAGGGAACATAATTAAACTTAGATCAGTATTTTTTAACAACTTTACTGGAGTTTTAATGGCAGAAGGACCCGGTTTTTTGCGGTCAACTGGAAAAGCATTGGCGTGAATTAAAATGAAACGCAAAATAGGATTTTTGAATAATTCTTCCTTCGCCATAAAACTGAATTTTTTCGGTCTCGCGCCGACTGCCATGTACAATGGGTCCCACCAAGTCCTATGAGGTGCAACTAAAATATAATTTTCATTCTGTGGTAATGCAATCTTATTTTGAAATTCAGAATTACCGTTTAGTACAAATAATAAAAAGCGGACAATGCCCCGCATCATGGTAAAAAACATCTGATCTTCCTCTCTATTTCTCTCATTATCTGCAAGTTGCGTTTTTAATGGGTAAGGAGTAATCCTTCTATTTTTGCCCTTACACAAATTATTTCAAATACAACACGGTCTAAGTATGCAAAAAAAAGTATCTTTTGACAAGCTTTTTTTACCAACAGTTGCACCACTTTATCAGTCGAGTATAATACGAGTAGAGATTTTCAATTAAAAAAAATTGCAGGTGTAAATTGTGTTAAATAAAAATGAACGTATTGATGCTTTATACGCAGAAGGAATTAAGATCATTCAAAGTAAAGACGTCTTTTCTTTTTCCATCGATGCCGTCTTACTGGCAAACTTTCCCAATATTCCCAAGCGAGGTAAAATTGTTGATCTCTGTGCTGGCAACGGGGCGGTTGGTCTTTTTGTCAGTCATAAAACAAATGCCAAAATTGATCAAATCGAAATTCAACCCCGCTTAGCGGATATGGCACAACGCAGTATCGCTTTAAACCATTTGGAAGAACAGCTAAAAGTCTATGAACTAAATTTAAAAGATAGCTTATCGGTTATAAAAAAAGATTCGGTAGAACTGGTCTTGTGCAATCCTCCTTATTTTAAAAACCTAGCGACAAATGAAAAAAATCCTAATCCCCATTTGGCCATTGCCCGCCATGAAATCCACGCGACACTAGAAGACGTCATTGACGTCTCCAGCCAAATGCTAAAGATGAATGGACGCTTGGCTTTAGTCCATCGACCTGATCGTTTTTTAGAAATTTTAGAATTGATGCAGGCCTATCGCATCGCGCCAAAGCGCGTTCAATTTGTCTACCCTAAAGCCAATAAAGATGCAAATATTGTTTTAGTTGAAGGAATAAAAAATGGTAAAAAAGACGGATTTAAAATTTTGCCACCACTAACCGTATATTCCAAAACAAATGAATATACCCCAACTATTAAGGCGATGCTTTATGGCCAATAAGCATTATTTTTATGTTCTCTTATGCCGAGATAATACTTTTTATGCCGGCTATACGACAGATTTGACCCGCCGCTTAAAAGAACATAATGACGGCGTTGGTTCCAAGTATACTCGGCTAAAAAAAAGACGACCACTACAAATGGTGCATGCAGAAGTCTTTTTTGATCGCAGTAGTGCAACTAAAGCTGAAGCTGCCTTTAAAAAGTTAAGCCGACTACAAAAAGAAGCCTATTTAAAAGCCCATCAAAAGCAAAATCAACTTTAACTAAATCGTCTAAAAAAGGGTTCTCTTTTTGCTGGGGGACCCTTTTATGGTACCATCAAAAATGAAAGCGGAAACAAAAAAAGGAGGATAACTATGAAAAAGGTCGGGTTGATATTCGTTGGTTTGGCGTTAGTGATTTCTTTTTCGTCCAGCGCTTTAGCAGCAACAACAAACACGAGTATGCAAGAAGAAGTAACAGAAACAATCACTAGCATCACAAAAGAGACAAGTACCTCGTTACATAATGAAACTATCGCAACAACAGACAGAAAAGATGAAGCACAACTGCAAAAAAAGAACACCGCCCCTGCGTTTTATACAACAGCCAGTGAAAAGAAATACTTTACCATTACAACGCCAAATGATAACTTTTGGACAGATTTCACAGCAACACCAGCAGGAATAACAAAAAATTATTTCCAGCAGACTTTCCAAATTTTAAGTAAAATCACCACTTTTGATGATAAAGTCTATTACAAATTGCAAGGTCAAACCATATTTTATGTCTTAGCTACTAGCGGTGTCCTAAGTGATAGTCCACTGGGATTGCCTCAACCTAAAATTCAGTATCTCACCTTCAAAAATGCCACAACATATTGGGGAGATAACACCTTACAAAATGGACAGTCAACCAATCCTTTGACACTGAAAACTTGGCAAAGTCGCAATACTTACCTTCATGCCGACGGTGAGCAATATTTTGATTTATATTCAAATAAAGGAAATTTCGTTGGCTTTATTAAAGCCAGTAGTACCAATATCACCTCAATTGCAGGAACTGCGATTAAACAGCAAAAATATGTAACCTTAACCGCTACAAATTATCCATTTTTGCAATCTTGGATTCAGAGTACCACACAAACGACTAAAAAATATTATCAGCAGTCCTTTTTAGTAAAAGAGTTATACCACCATTTTGACGGCAATGATTATTACAGCCTTTACCAACTTAAAGGCGGCAAGCAAGTACGAGTCGGATTTACCAATGTCAAAGCAACCACAACTGCCCCCGGTGGACAAGGAGTTTACCAAAAATTAGGCAAATACGTTACTATTACCAATAAAAATTATCAAATTCATCAAAATTTCAACTGGAAATATCGCAATAAAACTAGAAATCTTTACGGCAAAACATTTTTGGCTCGCGGTCTTTATCGCCATGTTAATGGCGCAACTTATTACACACTTTATAATCAAAAAGGCAACTGGATTGGCTATTTAAATAGTGCCGCCACAAAAGCAGCCGCCGGTCCTCAAGGCATTTATCAAAAGTGGGGGAAGAGCGTTGTTTTAACCAACAAAAATCAACCATTATGGCAAAATTTTAAATGGCAAAAGAAAAATACAAGTCAAAAGCTAATGGGCAGTCTGTATGTTGCTAAAGGCTACTACGAGCACGCAAATGGAGCTCGCTATTTAAGTCTTTATACTCAATCTGGCAAATGGCAAGGATACATTAATGCTGGTGCCACAAAACAAGCAACTTCCAAAGCCCAAAAATTAAAACAGGTGCAACAATTACTCAATCGTAAATATAAAAATAAAAATTTAGGCATTTATGTGATGAGTTTAACCGACGGTAGCGTGGCCCAAATAAATGGAAATAAAAATTTTCATGCGGCCAGCACCGGCAAATTACCGGCTTTGTATTATACGCAAAAGCAAATCAATGCCAAAAAGTTAAATCCTTATAAAAAATATCGTTACACCGATGCGATCAATAAAATGTCTTTATCTTATATGCGGGGCGGGGCTGGCATTTTACAATCCAAACGTTTTGGTAACTATTATTCTTTAGATACAATTATGAACTGGACTTGTAAGCATTCGGATAATCAAGGTGCTAATTTCTTAGGCTATTATGGGGCTGATAAATATAGTCAAAAAATGAAAAATGAAATTAGTAGTATCATTGGCCGCAAATGGACGCGTTTTAGTGTGATTAATGCCAAAGAAAATACGCGTCTTTTAAAAGCTATGTATTTTGAAGGAGGCAAGGTGCTGACTTATCTTTCCCATACAACCTATGATAGTCAGCGTTTGCCAAAATATTTGCCAGTGCGGGTGGCTCATAAAATTGGTGATCTCGGCGGCTATGCTCACGATTGTGGCATTGTCTATACAAAAGAACCTTATGTTATTAGTGTAATGACACAAGGTACCGGCTATGAAATTATCTCGCGTATTTCAAAAGATGTCTATCAAATCATGAAATAGAAAATACCCAAAGGACTTTAGCAAAGACAAAATACCGTCTTTTAACTAAATATCCTTTGGGTATTTTATTGTCCCAAACTTCCTACGAAAACCCCCAGAAAGCTTAAAAATAAGCCGCCACCATAAGAAATAGCAAAATAGCGATAAAAAAATTTAGGTTTTGCCTGCCACAAAGTTAATAATTCAAAATTAAAGGTAGAAAAAGTCGTGTACCCGCCCATCATACCCGTTCCCAAAAACAAATATGCGGCATCACTTAAATGCAAGCCAGAAAATACTCCTAAGATAAAAGCACCTGTTAAATTAATAATTTGGGTCGCCCACGGATAAGGATGGGGTCGCTTTTCAAAAAAACGATTAATAAAAAAGCGTGCCATAGCACCTAACGCAGCTCCCAAACCAACCAGTAGCATATTCATTCTAAGTCCTCCTTATGAGGCTTTGGGCGCCATACTTTTTCTCCTAGATAGGCCATTAAAATTCCACCAAAAATGGATACAGTTAAATAAAGTCCCGCCAATAAAACGTTTGTTTCAAAAAGTTTTACCGTATCTAAAGCAAAGGAAGAAAATGTTGTAAAGGCACCAAAAAAGCCAGTACCCACGCCTAGAATTAACCGGCCGTTGACATCTTGATCGGCCATAATGTGTTTTACTAACCAGCTAAACAAAAAACAGCCCAATAAATTGGTCACCAAGGTTCCTAGTGGAAAGCCATTGACTACAGGTAAACTTAAACCCAATAAATAGCGTGCATTGCCACCAAAAAACGCAAAAAAAGCTACAATTATGTAATCCACTCAAATGCCCCCTCTTCAAAAAAAGTTTTGCTATTAAAAAAGTAGCACAAAAAAACCAAGAGTAAAAGTTGCACCTCTTGGTTTTCATTTCAATTATTTTGCACGTTTGATATACGTACCTTCAGCCGTGTTAATTTCTAAGCTTTCACCGGCTTCAATAAAATCTGGTACGTTAACAACTAAGCCTGTTTCCATTGTTGCCGGTTTACCAGAGCCAGTTACAGTTGCACCTTTAATTGAAGGTTGTGAACAGTTGTTGGTAATTGCACCCCAATTACTTCAGAACCGAAGAATTGAATTTTAACTTCCATATTTTCCAACAAGTATTTCATTTCTTCTGCAATTGTTTCAACTGGAATTTCATATTGTTCATATGTTTCCAAATCCATGAAGAAGGCTGTATCATCCATTGTATATAAATATTGCACAGGTTTTGTATCGATGTGTGCTTTTTCAAATTTTTCATCAGGACGTAAAGTTGTGTCATACGTCGCACCAGTTCGAACGTCGCGAAGTTTCATTCGCATTACCGTGTTTCCTTTACCTGGTTTATGATGACTCGCATCTAAAACTTTGATCAATTTACCGTCTTGGACAAATGTCATCCCTGCCCGTAAGTCGCTTGCTGCAATCATTGTCTAAATCCTTCTTTCTTGTTATAAAATTCTTTTTCATTGTAGCAAACAAGACGCATTTATGCTAGTTTTAGCCAAAATTCTCATTTAGCCTCTTTTTATTTTCTAACGTAGTTGGGATCGTATTCGTCTGTTTCGATATAAATATAGGCTTTTTTATCTGGCAGACTTTGACGAATTTGGCGCTCGATCTCATTTACAACCCTATAACTATGGGCTTCTGCTTCATCAACGATGTCAATTTTTGCGGCAATCATAATTTCTGTTGGCCCCAAATGCACAGTCTTAATATCAATCAGACGTTTTACTTCTGTGCGCGAAAAGGCTGCTTTAATCTTTTTCAAATCACTAGCAGTAACGCTTTCGCCAATAATTAGACTATAAAATTCCCGTGCTAGAAAAATTGCAGCGAACATTAACAATAGACCGATTAATAACCCGCTTAAAGCATCAAATAGTGCATTGCCGGTTACCATGGTTAAAATAGTTCCCATTAAAGCTATTACTAAACCAATCACTGCACAAAAATCTTCGGTAAAAATAATTAAAATTTCGCTGTGACGGCTTTCTCTTAAAAAGCGAAATAACGGTAACTTCTCTTCATTCAATTCCTTAATTTCTTTAAAGGCAATGCGTAGTGAGCTCCCTTCTACTGCCATCCCAAAAATTAAAATGATAATCACAAGCCATTGGTTACCAACTTCGTGAGCCGGATGAAAAAGCTTTTCCATTGCTTCCATCACACCTAAAGCACCACCACCAAAGAAAAGCATCATCGCTACAATGGTACTAAAAAAATACTTTGCTCGCCCCTCACCAAACTGATGCAACTGGCTGACCGGACGTGCCGCCCACTTATCCCCGATTAGCAATAGCGCTTGATTGCTACAATCGACGACACTATGAATACTCTCGTTTAACATTGCGGCACTTCCGCTTAACAAGTAGCCGACAAATTTACTAATCGCCACTAATATATTGGCGACTAAAGCAGCAATTACGGCCATCATCCCTTGATTTGTTTCTTTTTCCATTTTTCTCATCCCTTTTTTTAATTAATTGAAGTCTCTTCTTTATTATAAAGAAACTAGCAATTTAGCAAAAACAATAGCGCTTTTAAAACAAAATATTCTACAAATACTCGCAATTTTTCTCCATATGACCCTATGTAAGTAACGGTCTTCATTTAAATAAAACAACTTTTTTAAGAACGTAAAATAATTAGAGATAAGTGCCAGAAACATAGCCCTTACCTCCAATTATTTTTATGTTTTAGTTGGCTATACCTAATAAAGTTAAAACGATGATAAACAAGGTTGGAATCATTTGATTAACCGTATTAAAAATCCAATGAACCATTAGTGAACCCCAAATATTGCGATAGACCAAATAAATTAGACCAAAGAAAAAACCTACCGTCATATAAGGAATGGTGGCATAGAGATTACCGTTAAAATTTGCGTAATGTATTAAACCAAATAAAATAGCTTGAATAAACAGCATAATGCCACGAATAAAATGATTAGGTGCTTTTCCAACTAATAAATAGCGAAAAACCAACTCTTCAGAAAATGGTGCAATAAACGAAGGCAATGCAGCCAAAAACAAAGCGACAAGCTGCCTATTTTCTTTAAAATCAGTTTGCAAAACACCGCTATCGGCAGTATCCGCTGGAATTTTGATCAGATTTTCTGGCAACGCCCCTCTGATAAATTGAATCAATAAATGACTGACAACAACCAAAACCAACGCCAATAACAAGTTACGCCACAAATGCTGGCGATATTGCTGCCATTGTTTTTTTAAAGTGGATTTATATAACATGAGCAACACGACAAAGGCTAAGATATTAACGCTGATTCCCCCTATTAAAAAATAAAAGGGATTCTCCTTAAAAAAAGGCAGCCCTATCAGATTATTGCCGATTAATAACTCCAAAGGCAAAACAATTAAACCAAATAAATCTTTTCTTTCCCATTTTTCTTTCACTCTCTTTTCCCTCTTCCACTGAATTTGGTAAGTTAAGTGTAGCAAAAGTTCTAGTATTCGCAAAAAAAGCGAGCCCCACTAAGGTCGGCTCGCTTTTTTGCTAGATTATAAATTATCAGCTATTTGATTGCTCCACGAATAACAAAGCATCGTAAGGAGCAAATGTCATTTCTTTTGTTAATTTTTTAGGGGCGGTTTTGTCGTTTGCAATATAGGACTGCCAATTTTTCTGCCAGATTTTTTTGGGCAACGTTAGTTTTCTAGTTTTTTGGCTGATATTGGTAATAATTAAAAACTGCTTTTCCCCTTTTCTTAAATATGCAAAAATATCAGGGTCATTTTGAGCCAATAATTCAAAGGTCCCAGTTGCAAAAGTCTCCTCTTGTCTACGTATTTGAATCAATTGACGATAAAAATTCAAGACCGAGTCAGGATCTTCCTTTTCAGCCGCAACATTGATTTTGACATAATTGGGATTGACTTTCAGCCAAGGTGTACCTGTAGTAAAGCCAGCGTTTTTGCTATCATCCCATTGCATTGGGGTACGAGCATGATCACGACTCCAAGAAGTGGCAAGCTGCAATGCTTCTGCTTCACTTTTATTTTCAGCTAGCAGCCGATGATAAAAAGAAAGGGTATCTTTGGCATCCACTTCTGAAATTGTTTGAAATGGATAGTTTGTTGCGCCTAATTCTTGCCCTTGATAAATAAAAGGCGTTCCACGTAATAATAAATACATCATGGCTAAAGCTTTCGCTGACTTCTTGGTTTCGTTGCCTAAAATTGTGTTAAAGCGTGGATTATCATGATTTTCAAGATATAGGGCATTCCAACCTTTTTTACCTAAATCTTTTTGCCAACGGGCGATAACTTTTTTAAAGCCTAATAAATCAATCCGTTCGCTTCCAGCAACGCCTTTTCGAACATTATGTTCCAATTCAAAAATCATATCCAAATAACCTTCTGAATCTGTCCAATTAACCGCTTTTTTACTGGAAACGCCACTGGCTTCTCCTACTGTCATCACATTGTATTCATTAAAAATTTGTTGTAAATCCTTCATATAATTGTCAATACCAGCTACATTCATGAAAGGTGCCCAAGGATTATCTTTAATTTTAAAATTCCAAGGTTCCTTTTGGATATGGCTGATGGCATCTAATCGAAATCCATCAATTCCCAGTTCTAACCACCAGCGAATCATTTGGTAAATTTCAGTACGCACAGCTTCATTTTTCCAATTTAAATCCGGTTGTTCTGGCGCAAATACGTGAAAATAAGCCTGACCACTTGGTTCATCGACCGTCCAAGTTGAACCGCCAAAAAAACTCTGCCAATTATTCGGCAAGTTAGCTGGCGTAGCATTCTGCCAGTGATAATAATTACGGTACGGATTTTCTTTACCTTTTCTTGCTTCCACAAACCAAGGGTGCTGATCGCTGGTGTGGTTGACTACTAAATCCAAAATAATTTTCAGATTTTCTTTGTGGCACGCCTCTAAAAGTTCCTTAAACTGTGCCATATCACCATATTCGGCTGCGATGTCTTTATAATCAGAAATATCATAGCCATTATCTACATTGGGAGATTTGTACATGGGATTTAACCAAATAAAATCAACTCCCAGTTCCTTAAGATAGGGAATTTTGGCAATAATTCCTTTAATATCCCCAATGCCATCCCCATTACTATCATAAAAACTACGGGGATAAATTTGATACCCCACTGCATTTTGCCACCAATTGGTCATGATTTCACCACTTCCACGACAAAAGCATCCCAAGGCATAAGTACAACTTTTTCCAATTGACTTGGCGTAGGACCGTTGGATAAAATCAGTTCCTTAATTGCACCGTCGTAATGAAATTCATTTGCTTCACTAGCAAAGTTTGTCACAACAAGCCACGTTTTTTCTTTGAAGCTTCGTGTATAGGCAAAAACTTCAGGAGCTGTTTTTAATAGGTGAAAATCCCCCCATACCACTAACGGGTTGTCTTTTCGTAATTGAATCAATTTTTGATACGTATAAAAAAGTGAATCTTTATCCGCTAATGCCTGGGTGACGTTTATTTTAGGATAATTCTCATTTACCGTAAGCCACGGTGTACCGGTCGTAAAACCAGCGTGTTGACTATCGTCCCATTGCATGGGTGTTCTGGCATTATCTCTTCCTTTAACATTGATGGCATTTATAATTTCAGCTGGTTTATATCCTTGAGCGAGTCGTTCATGATACATGTTAATACTTTCAATATCGTCAACTTCTTCAATGGCACTAACCAAATGATTGGTCATGCCAATTTCTTCTCCTTGATAAATATATGGCGTCCCTTTTAGTAAGTGTAATAAAATCGCTAACAATTTACCGCTTTTAACACGATAATTTTTTTCGTCTCCCCAACGGGAAATAATGCGGGGTAAATCATGGTTGTTCCAAAATAGTGAGTTCCATCCTTCATCACCTAGTTCTGTTTGCCATTTGGCAAAAACTTCCTTCAATTGTGCCACTGCAAGGGGACGTAAATCCCATTTGCTTTTTTGGGGCTGTTCATCTAATGCGACATGTTCAAATTGAAAGACCATGCTTAACTCTTGGCGTTTAGGATTTGAGTATAATTTGGCAATTTCAGGTGTTGCTCCCCATGTTTCGCCGACGGTTAACAAATCGTGTTTACCAAAAGTTGCTTTGTTCATCTCTTGTAAATAGTCATGGAGTTTGGCACCATTGCCGGTAATCATCTTTTCTGGCACTTTGCCGATCAAATCAATAACATCCATACGAAAACCGCCAATTCCTTTTTCAATCCAAAAATTCATCATATCATAAACTGCCTGCCGCACTTTTTCATTGGCCCAATTTAAATCAGGTTGTTTTTTGGAGAATAAATGCAAGTAATACTGCCCACTTGCTTCATCAAATTCCCAAGCGCTGCCAGAAAATGTCGATCCCAATTCATTGGGCGCGCTGCCATCTGCTTTAGGATCGGCCCAAATATAATAATCGCGGTAGGTATTTTCCTTGCCTTTTTTGGCTTCAAGAAACCATTGATGCTCATCAGAAGTATGATTGACTACTAAGTCCATCACAATTTTGATGGAACGCTTTTTAGCTTCAGTAATTAGCCGCTCCATATCCTCCATTGTGCCAAATTCGGCCATAATCGCTTCATAATCTGAAATATCGTAACCATTATCATCATTAGGAGATGCATAGACTGGGGATAACCAAATCGCACCAATTCCCAGTTTTTTTAAATAATCTAATTTTTCAATAATACCGCCAATATCGCCAATTCCATCACCGTTGCTGTCTTTAAAACTGCGGGGATAAATTTGGTATACAACAACTTCTTGCCACCAGTGTTTTTCCATTTTTTTCACTCTTTCTAATCCTCTTTTGTAATGACAAAACCTTTAGGAGCTAATTTCAGATCGGCAGTAAAGCCATTAGCCAAAATAATTTCCCCTTTAATAGTTAGAGAGTTCGCATTTTCACCCAAATTGAAATAGCCGATAATTTTTTTATCAGCTAATTTGCGTTGAAGTACAATTTGCTGTTTAGCTAGATCAACATTTTCCCAAATCATTTGACCTTCTGATAGTATTTTTGCAAAGTCACGGCGAAATTTGACCAGTTTTTTGAAAAAGGCAAACATATCCAAGTCCTGATCTTCTTCTTGCCAAACCATACATTTACGACAATCTGGATCCATTTCTCCTGTCATGGCAAATTCATCGCCGTAATAAATACACGGTACTCCGGGTTGTAAATAAGTAAAAGCCTCTACTTGTTTCATTAAGTCTTTATCGTTTTTTGCCTCCGTTAAAATTCGCGGTGTATCGTGGGAATCTAAGACATTAAATTGCACTTGGTTGGTTTGTTGGCGATAAAGCATTAATTGCCGATTAATTTCCGATACCATTTTTTCTAACGTGATGTCTTTTTTAACAAAAGCACTGGAAATAGCATCTGTATATGCGTAGTTCATTACAGCGGTAAATTCATCACCATTAAGCCAACTTTGAGAAGAGTGCCAAATTTCACCTAAAATATAGAAATCATCTTTGGCTGCATCACACACTTGCCGAAATTCCCGCCAAAAAGTGTGATCGACTTCATTGGCGACATCCAAACGCCAAGCATCAATATCAAATTCTTTAATCCAATACGCTGCAATCTCCAAAAGATATTTTTTTACTTCTGGATTTGCTGTATTTAATTTTGGCATATGAGGAGTAAAAGCAAAAACATCATAGGTAATATCATAGGCATCTTCAAAATCTTTTCCTTCTTTATAGCTAGCTGGAAATTCATTAATGTGAAACCAATCAGCATATTTTGAAGCGGCACCATTTTGCAAAACATCTTGCCATTGTGGTGAAGTATCCCCCATATGATTAAAGACTGCATCTAACATTATTTTGATGCCCCGTTTATGACATTCCGCTACTAATTTTTTAAATAATTTTTTATCGCCAAAGTCTGGATCAATTTCAAAGTAATCGATCGTATCGTATTTGTGATTGGAATGGGCTTTAAAAATCGGACAAAAATAGAGACCGTTAATCCCAAGTTCGGTGAAATGGTCTAAGTGATCTAAAACGCCTTGTAAGTCGCCACCAAAGAAATCTTGACGATCAGGATCTTTTGAGCCCCACGGCAGCGTCCCTTTGGGATCATTACTTTTATCCCCGTTGGCAAATCGCTCTGGAAAAATTTGATACCATACTGTATTTTTTACCCACGCTGGTGCTTTAAAGCGATCAACTTCATGAAAATACGGCATTCTAAAATAGTTATTCGGCATCTTTAGGTATTCTTTTTCAGCTGGAAAACAGCCATGATCGCCATAAAAAATTTCACTATCATCTAAACCGACAACTTTAAAGCCATAAGCCATGCGCTTATATGGTTCACTCGTTGCTACCACCCAATAATCATGCAATTCAGTCGTTAAATATTTTTCCATTACTAATGGTTTTTGATACCACTTTTCTGCTTCTAAAGTATAGGTATCCCCATGAAGAAGTTCTACTTTTTTCACATCATTTTTGGCTGTTTTTAAGCGAATGTGCATGAGATCTTTTTGATATAAATAGGCAAACTCGCTATCTGGACGGTGATTAATTGCTGCTGTATTCATCAAATCGCACCCTTCTTTTTTGATTACTCACGATATTTTTCATGAGAAAAAGTTCATTTCGGCTTCATTATGACATATTAAAATTTGAATTTCAATGAAATTACCGCAAACGATTGCATTTATATTTTTTTGCTTCTTTGCAAGTGTTACTAAAATGACCGATTCTTATTTTCGTTCGCAAAATTAGTCTATATCGTTAATTGTTTTCGTTATATACGTAAAACTTTTATGGAACTTTCAATTTGTATCACGTGTTTTAAAAAAGTGAAAAAAATATTTCAAATAAATTGCTTGACTATTTCCGCAATCGGTTGCATAATACATTTTGTAAGCGAAATCATTTAAATAATTTTTGGGAGGAACAAGAAATGAAATCAAATTGGAAAAAGTTATTGATGGGTGGCGTAGTTTTAAGTTTATCTGCTATGACATTAGCAGCTTGTGGTTCAAGTGATTCAAAAGATGACAGCGCAGATAACTCATCCGCAAAATCTGAAGAAGTAAAAGGTGATTTAAAAGTATGGATTGATACTGAACATATTCCAGCTATTAAAGAAGCTGTTGCTGATTTCCAAAAAGAATATCCCGATGTAAAAGTAACCATTAAAGCCGGTCAATCTGCTGACGCTAAAGCAGATGTTTCAAAAGACCCAGAAAAAGCTGCTGATGTTTTCATGATGCCCCACGATCAAATTGGTCAAATGGCAGAAGCTGGTCTTTTGTATCCCGTTGGTAAAAAACAAGCAGAAGAAATTAAAGAAAATAATACCGAAGCAGCTGTTAACGGTGTTACTTGGAAAGATAAAATTTACGGCTACCCTTATGGTGTTGAATCACAAGTTCTTTACTATAACAAAGCAAAATTATCTGCAGATGATGTAAAAACTTGGGCAACGTTAACCCAAAAAGGTAAAATCGGGACAAACTTTGCTGAAGCAGGTGCTAACTACATCTTTGGTCCATTATTCATGAGTAACGGCAATGTTTTATATGGTGAAAATGGTGAAGACTTAAAAGGAACAAACTTCAATGATGAACAAGGTGTACAAGTTCTTGACTGGATCGCCAAACAAAAAGATAATGCCGGTGTCGTTCAAGCCAACGCATCTGCCTTATCAAACTTACAATCTGGTAAAACAGATGCTTTCCTTTCTGGTCCATGGTCTAAAAATGATGTGAAAAAAGCATTGGGTGATAACATGGCTGTTGCAGCTTACCCTACCATTGATTTTGGCAATGGTCCAAAACAAATGAAAGCTTTTTTAGGTGTTAAAGTTTACGGTGTTAACCAACAAACAAAAGCACCACTAGCAGCCATGGCATTAGCAAACTACCTAAGTGGTAAAGAAACACAACAAAAAGAATTCGAAGTAAACGGCGTAATTCCTGTTAACAAAGAATTACAAGAAGATAGCAAAGTTAAAGAAGACGCTGTCGCAAAAGCAGTTATGGAAATGGCTGACCCAGAACATTCTGTTGTAATGCCCAAATTACCAGAAATGGTTTCATTCTGGCCACCAATGGACGCTTTGATTAACGACACTTACAAAGGCAAAATCGCCGCTAGTGACTACCAAGCAAAATTGGATAAATTTGTTGCTGATACATCTAAGTCAGCAGAATAAATCGTTATTAGTTTGACGCAAGTGTAAAATTTAAGGCCGATCAAAAAATCCCTGCAGATTTTTTCGCTCGGCCTTTTTAGTTAAGAAAGCTTGGCAATGCAGCTAGCTTTCAAACACAACTGGGAGTTTTGTTCAATTCTCCTTATTCAAAATTCCTCTTTTAAATACAAGCAGGAAAAACGAAAGTTAGGTGAAGACCACATGTTCAAAAAGAAAAACTATGAAACCCACATCACCTTTAGAGAGCTTTTTAAAAAAGGTGATTTGCCCACTAAATTATCTTTTTTCATTATGGGTGCTGCTAACCTGGCAAACAAACAAATTCCAAAAGGTCTTTTGTTTTTAGCCAGTGAAATTGGCTTTATTTATTGGCTTGTAACCAATGGTGCTCACGCCTTAGCGATGCTTCAAACCTTAGGCACAAAAAAACAAGGTTTGGTTTATAACGAAGATTTAGGAATTGAACTTTTACAAAAAGGCGATAATTCCATGTTGATTTTACTATTTGGGATTGCGGCTATTTTAGTCTGTGTTTTATTAATTATTTTATATGTTATCAACTTAAAAAGTGCACGTCACCTTTTTGAATTAAAACTATCTGGCGATAAAATTCCTTCAACTACTCAAGACTTACGCAGCTTATTAAACGAACGTTTCCATGTTACGTTAATGTCTGTCCCATTAATCGGTGTCTTGTTCTTTACCGTTTTACCGCTTTTATACATGATTTCCATCGCCTTTACGAACTACGATCATAATCACTTACCACCAAAAAGCTTATTTACTTGGGTTGGATTACAAAATTTTGGTAATGTCATTAGCGGTGATATGGCCGGAACCTTCTTCCCCGTCTTAGGCTGGACCTTAATTTGGGCCATCTTTGCAACTGTAACCAATTTCTTTTTTGGTATTATCTTAGCCTTATTAATTAACGCAAAAGGCATTAAATACAAAAAAATGTGGCGAACACTTTTTGTTATTACAATGGCTGTGCCGCAATTTGTCTCTTTACTTGTCATGCGTAATTTACTAAATGATGCGGGACCAATTAATGCCATCTTACAAAATTTAGGTTGGATTTCTAGCTCGATTCCTTTTTTAACAGATCCAATTTTAGCAAAAATTACCGTTATTGTTGTCAATATGTGGATCGGGATTCCAGTCACGATGTTAATTTCAACTGGGATTATCCAAAACTTGCCAACTGATCAAATTGAAGCTGCTGAAATTGATGGGGCGAATAAATTCCAAATTTTCCGTAACATCACTTTCCCACAAATCCTATTTGTCATGACACCAGCTTTAATCCAACAATTTATCGGCAATATCAATAACTTCAACGTTATCTATCTATTAACGCAAGGTGGTCCAACCAACTCTGACTTTTACGGCGCTGGTTCCACTGACCTTTTAGTTACTTGGCTTTATAACTTGACTGTCAATACGATGGACTATAATTTAGCCTCTGTTATCGGTATTTTGATCTTCATCTTATCAGCAGTCTTTAGTTTAATGGCCTACACGCGTACAAATTCATTTAAGGAGGCGTAAAAAATGGCGGTACAATCAAAAAGCAAAAGTTATCATAAAAAACAAAGAGCAACCCGCACGTTAATCTACGCCATTTTAACGATTATGGCAGTCTTTTGGCTCTTTCCTATTTTCTGGATTGTTCTTACGAGCTTTCGTTCAGAAGGGGGCGCATTTGTTCCTTATATCATCCCCAAAGAATTTACAATGGGAAATTATGCTACCCTTTTAAGTGATGCTTCAGGCAACTATCCTTTTGTCCGTTGGTTTTTAAACACACTTTTTGTTGCAGTTATTAGCTGTCTGCTTTCAACCTTCATTACAATTGCCATGGCTTATGCCTTATCGCGATTGCGTTTTAAACTACGGAAACCATTTTTAAAAGTGGCCTTAGTTTTAAATATGTTTCCTGGCTTTATGAGTATGATTGCGGTCTACTATATTTTAAAAGCAATGGATTTAACTCAAAGTTTGGTCGCTTTAATTTTGATCTACTCTTCGGGCGCTGCCCTAGGTTTTTATATTGCGAAGGGATTCTTTGATACCATTCCAATGGCCTTAGATGAATCTGCCATGATTGACGGTGCCAACAAATGGCAAATTTTTACTAAAATTACGCTTCCCCTTTCCAAGCCAATTATTGTCTACACTGCTTTAATGGCCTTTATGGCTCCGTGGATGGACTTTATCTTTGCCAAGATCATCATGGGCGACGATGTTAAAAACTACACCGTTGCGATCGGCTTATTCTCAATGATGAACAAAACAACTGCAAACTCTTTATTTATGTCTTTTACAGCCGGTTGTGTACTGATTGCAATTCCAATTACGATTTTATTTATCTTCATGCAAAAATATTATGTAGAAGGGATTACTTCTGGTTCTGTAAAAGGTTAATCAAAAAAATCCAAGCAAAATGCCTGCTGTACAATTATTTTCAAAACAATTGTACAGCAGGCGTTTTTATCTATTTTTTCAAATTTTTTCTTATCAAAAAATTCTCTAATTCAAAAAAAAATGAAGTAAAACGAAAATTACCTAAAAAAGAGGATATTGTCGCCTTTTATAATGAAGAAAATAACATTGTAGAACCTCTTGATTTTCCTATTTAGAATAATTATAATGCAATTTAGTCAAAACAGTTTAAAATGAGTAGTAGAAACAAGGATATTCCCCAATAACCTTAATTTCCCAATAGGCGGAAAACTATTCCCCATAGTTTCCGCCAAGCTATTTTTTTAGCCCCTTTAGCCGTATTACATAAGAAAATGGCATGACGCATTTTCTTGTAACAGATCACCTTAGCCTTTTAGAAGGCTATTTTTTTTACTTATGAAAATCGGCTTATTGCAAAAATGTAAGTCTTTCGCAATAAAAAGCTATGGTACCTTTTTTAAAATCCGTTTAAGATAGTGTTATAAAGTAAACAGGATGGTGGAATACATGAAAAAACTATTAATCGGCTTAGTGGTTGTTATCGTCGCGGCCTTTGGATTATTTAAATTTATTGAAACAACAGAGATGGGTGGCGATACCTATTATGTTCAAGTGACAACAGATGGTAAACAAGTGACCTTAAAAGATGACAGCGGCCAAGAATATTTAGACTACGAATATCAATTAACCGGTTACGATGAAAATGGCAAAAGTAAAGAATTAACCTTTCGTGCCAACAAAGAACGCCCCTTGCGGAAAAATGCATACTTAAAAGTTACGTACAATACCAAAAAAGAAGGCGTGACTCAGTGGGAAGAAGTCGCTGAAAAAGCGGTACCCAAAAAAGCATTAACGCATTTAAATTAAATCGCTATAACCTCCTATGATTCCCAAATTTAGCATAACGCCACAAGTTCTATTCATAAAAAAATTTAGGAACCACCCTTGCACAAATTGCGTAAGGAAATAAAATAGTGACATGACTTTCAAATTTTATAGCCTTTAACAAAGTGATTAATCTCAAAGCAACTTCTTTTGCGATAAGCTGCTTTGAGATTAATTTTTATTGCAAAAAAGAGCTGGGACTATAAGTAGTCCCAGCTCCTTTTTGCTTAATTGGCTTTTACAACGTATTCACATTAATCCCCTAAGTTAAAACGCAACTTCATTTGTGGTGCACCAAGCATTACCATTTGTCCAAGCAGTTTTGTTGTCAACTCTTTGGCTACTTTGGCATACTCTTCATTCACTGAAGCTAAATAATTTGAGCTATCTTCTTCGTTGACTGCATTTTGATCTGCCTTGTGTTGGATATGACGAAAAGCGGCAACACTATCTTGTACATAATCATCCCGTACATCTGAATATAAATTATAATTTGTATCCCCTAAAACGGCGATCACGCCACTTAACCAATACATATTATCCAAACTAAAATCTTCTTTTACTTCTTTATAAAAAGCTGGTGTATCTTCTACATTTGCATAAAATGGCACAACAGTGTTAAAGGTATTCGGACCAAAAGCCAACCAATGAATACCTGCAATTTCTTTTGGTACGTCATTACGCAATTGCAAAATGTGTACTTCTTGATTGCGGTTAATGCCGATGGGACGCAACTGGCTTTTTTGTGCTTTCGTACCGTCGCCATAACAATCATAGACTGTTTCTTCATAATGAGAACTTAACGCCCATTTGATATCTTCCACACTTATTAAACGATTGGCTTTACAAATAAATGGCAGATTTTGATCAAAGGGTGATTGTTCTATCTCTGGCGTGAAGAAGCGTTGCACATACCAAGCCCGCGGATTGTTGTATTGGTTATCTTTTACCGTTGCACTACCAAAGATGTGCCGTAAATTATAGCCAGTATAATCAGGATTTAAATGATAGGTGTGAATCAATTCTTTTAAATCTTTCGAACACAATGTATCGGGTGAATCAAAATCAAAGTCAGTAATATTCATCCGATTAGGTGCCACCACATAAGCATCATCTGGAATTTTAACAGCAGCCCAGTGATGTCCACCGATTGTTTCAAACCACCAAATTTCATCCTGATCAGAAAAGGCAATACCATTTGGTTCATACGTGCCGAATTCTTCTAACAATGCGCCTAAGCGTTTAACGCCTGCTTGGGCACTTTTAATATATGGCAAGACGATAGTCAGCATATCTTCTTCCCCAATACCGCCTGTCACATAAGGATCGACTCCCAAAATCCGAGAGTTGCTTGTAATTGTTTCAGTTGCTGACATGGCAACATTCGCGCTATTAATACCAGATTCTCCCCAAATACCGATTTTAGGTGAAACATCCGGCGTAGCAGTATAACGCAAGGGATTGTCAGGTAATTTTATTTCAACACCACTAATAACAGCTTTGTAATTTTGCACTTGTTCTTCTGGTTTTACTACAATAAAATTCTTAGGATTTAATGGCGCTTCTCCATCTTCGTTGCGGGCAATCATAGTAGAACCATCAATTGAAGCCTTTTTTCCTACCAAAATCGTCGTACATGCACTGTGATTGTTCATTTTTTTCATCCTTTCACTAATTAATTGACTTTTACTTATTCACTAATTAAAGTGTAGACCTTCTCTTCATTTTTGTGAAACAAAAACCTTGAAAATGATGAAAAGGTAATCTTTACCCCCATTTTCAAATAAAAGTTATAATAGAAAAAAAGGAGGAATTACCATGTCACTACTTGTTCCCACTAACATGATTGAAGTAACTGAAAAATTAGCCGACGACAAAAATCGAGGTATCACAACGACTGAAGAAAAAATTATTTTGCAAGCCGTTTTAGACAATGCACAAGATATTTTAAACGGTGCACTTGAAGGACCTTATTGGAAAGTGAACTGGCAAAAAGAAGATGAAAGTCTGGTTATCTACGATATTATGAACAAAGAAGTCGGTACTGTCACGCCAGCAGGTAACAGCTTTAGTGAAGACTTTAAAAACAATGCTGCCCATGTTATTCGCAGCTTAGACGATCAAATTCAAAAGATTGTCAACAATGCCTAGTGAAAATCCAAGCAAATAATCTCATGAAAATAAAAAGATAGACCACGTTTACAGCAATGAAGCTGAGATGTGGTCCATCTTTTTATTTTTGCCAAACAAGAACACTGGCATCGTCACTTTGTTTAAAACGCGGATAGGTTAGCAATTTTGCATCTTCACCTTCTAACTTACGAAGGTGATTACAGGCGGCTACCAAAGTCCCATAATCTTGAAAGTGACCTAACTGATGCGGTGTACATTCATTAAAGGTATCCACTAACCGATAAAAGCCATCACTGGTAATGACTATTTTTTCCAATTGGTCAGCTGGTACACTTTTTTGTGATAAGCGCGCAATGCCAATTGGGGACGGGTCTAAAATCGCATATCCGTTTGGTGTATTTTTTGTTTGCCGATTTTTTACCAAATCTTTTGTCACTGCCGCTTTTGCAGCCTCAATTGTTTCGCCTTTTTTTAATAGTTGATGAAAAGTTGAAACAATTCGTTGATCATTTTGTGGAACGGTCCGATCATAGAAAGTACGCATTTGTTGGTTTAAAAATGCAGTGATTGGTGAATCTCCCAACCAACTAAACTCCATTTCCGTGCCAATTTTACGATAACAACTAAATGTGGCACTCGGCCACAAATCAGGGGTTAGCTTCCCTAATTCTTTGCGGTAATTTTGTGCAAAGCTGGTAACAGCCTGCATCAAAGCACGACTTGTTGCCATTTTTTCATTCGCCAAAAGTGTTATCAGTTGACCGCCGATAAAATGGCTAAAAACCTGCGCATCACTCATACCCGCCAAATAATTATCTCCTAATCCACTGGCACCATCTAAAATAAAACCAAATGTATCATTGCCGTAGACAAAGTCTTCATTTTGTTTGTTGCCACGATCCGTATAAAAGAAAACAGACATTTCTTTTCTTCCCTTCAAAAAATAGTAAAAAAAGCTTCTTTACATATTTTTCTATAGTATCACAAGAACATTAAAAAACCAGTGGCGTAAAAAGGTAAATACAGCCTATTTGTCCTCATAATAAAAAAGAGCTTGATAGAAGTGTTCAGCTTCAAGATCAAGTAGATATGATTCCAGCTCCTCAGTCGACTATTGCTAACAATGTTATATCTTAAACGCCGTTTATTCAAAAGAAAGAGGTGGGACAAAAATTTTCTCCCACCTCCTAGACTAACTTTTTGTTTGATTGAAAATGTCATAGTCAATTTCATTGACAGACTTTGCTACTACAATCGCTGAATAAACATCTGAATTTACATTTAAAATCGTCCGAAGCATTCCCACAAACCATTCTACCCCAGCAAATATTGCAATACTTTCAATAGGTAGACCCATTTGAGGTACAATAATCGCCAGCGAAACAAGGCCTGCTCCTGGTACCACAGCATTTGCTAAGGAAACAAACGTTGCTGTTATCGCCAGATAAAACATTTTCTCAATCGAAAAATCCATTTGATACATTTGGGCAATTGTCATAACGGTAATCGCCATGTGCATAGCCGAACCATTACTGTTTAATGACATCCCCAAAGGTAAAACTAAATTGGTAATACGATTGCTTAACCCTAATTTATGCCGGGATTCTTCCATCGCAATTGGTAGTGTAATCGCTGAAGACGTCGTCGCAAGCGCCATCACCGACATATTTTTCATATTCAAAACCAGCCGCCATGGATTTAACTTGCCATAAAGGGCGATTACGATTATCCATAAACCTAAAAACAGGAATGTACTTAAACCATAGACTAACAAATACTTCATTAGCGGCAATATAATCTTAATCCCCAACTCACTAATAGTAGAAGCAATTAGGGAAAAAATCCCGATTGGAGCAAAAATCATCACATAATAAATAATGTTAATAATGACTTCATTAAAATCTACAATAATCTGGAATAAGGATGAGGTTGGTTTTTTTTGCATAAATTTGCTGAGAGCTAAGCCAAAAAATAAAGCAAATACGATAATTTGAATAATAGAACCTTCTGCCAAAGAAGCAAAAATATTTTTCGAGAAAAAGTCACTGATTGTTTGACTTAAAGAAATTTCCTGCTCTTTAATTCCTTGACCTAAAGAGGCGGTCATATCCACACCATAGCCGGGGTTAAACAAAACTGCAATGAAAATACCCCAGCTAGCTGCCAATAGTGATGACACACCAAAATCTATAACCGTGCGAATACCTAAACTCGTTAACTCTTTTGGCTTAATGCTGCCAACTGCTTGAATAATTTGACCTAAAACCAAAACTGGTATTGCCATCTGCATCAACTTTAAGAAGATATCGCCAATAATTTTTAAGTAGTGGGCCCATTCTGGTATAAACAAACCAAATGCCAAACCTAAAACGACAGCAATCAATATTTGGGTGATCATGGAGAATTTTTTTGTCATTTTCCTCACCTCTATAACTGTAATGATCGCCCGCCATCTTTAGTTTTTCCCCGCAATCATAAGACGATAGCGCTGCGATTAAAATAATAGCTGTGGTAGTTGAAATTGTTTTTATAAATCAAAATCGTCTTATTTTAGCTCCGACCACAGCTATTAAAAACTATGCTTCTTCCTTTGTATCTTTTGCTAAAACTGCAAAAACGAGTAAACCAATCACTTGTAAAACACAAGCAAGATAAAAACCGATTTTCATAGAACCAACGGTGTCTGCTAAAAAGCCGGTAATATAAGGTGCTAAAATGGATCCAGACATTCCAATAAAGTTATACGCACTTAAAGTAGTCGACAAGGAACCTTTTGGTGCGTTTTTTGTCACGTAAGCTACAACGATTGGATCAAGAGCCAATTTCCCAGTCAACCCGTATAAAATTAACACCGCAATTAATAGTGTACGATTGGTTACAAACGCAATTGAAAAGACTGATAGAATGGCTAATGGCACAAGTAAATACACTAATTTTTTGGTACTGCCAGATTTATCGGCAATACGTGCAAAAATCAACGCTCCAGGAATTGACGCCCACGGTACTAATGAAGAAATAAAACCTACGCTCGTGCCAGCAAAACCCCGTTCAGCAATTAGAAAAGATGGCAACCAGGTAATAATAACAAAATTGGCATAAATGCTTGTGAAACATAAAATGAATGCAGCCAGTAAGTTTTTGTTGGAAATAATTGATTTAAAAGAAACTTTATTTTCAGTAGGATTTGCTGCCACTTTTTTCGCTTCATCTTCTGGACGAATAACCTTTTCTTTTAATAATGTGTAAAATAAAATGGCAACAATAATCGTCGGTACCGCCATAATGAAGAAAGGTTTACTCCAATGTTCCCCATTTTCCAACACCAATTTACTGGAAAGTAAGTAGCCACCTGAAGTCCCAAAGGCCATCCCACTGTTAATAATAGCCGTCCCTAATGTTAGTTTACTTTTAGGAATAGATTCTGTTGATAGAGCATATTGTGGACCATAATACGCACCTTGACCAATACCAGCCATTGCCCGAATAATTAAAAACATGACAAAGGTTGTTGCTAGCCCACTAAAATACGTCATGACACCCATAATTAGAAAACCAATCGTAATCACTAATTTACGACCAATTTTATCGCCAATAACCCCAAATGGTACTTGTGCAATTGCATAGGTCAAAAAGAAAATAGAATTGGCTAACCCTAATTGGGTATTACTTAAACCAAAATTTTCACCAATAATTCCCATAATTGGATTGAAAATCGTTCGGGTGGCATACATTAAAATCCAGCCAACAAAAAACAAGGCGACAACTTTAATCCAATAATTATTGCTCACTTTTACTGCTTGTTTGGAAGATTCCATAGTCTTGCTCCTTTTTTCAAAAATTTAAGTATTTAAAACTGCAGTTATCCCAAGATAAATGCCATAACACATATCTTTTCCCGATGTGTGTCCAATTGCCATAATATTTTGAATATCTTGAGCTAAATTTTCTTTGCGCTGTTTTTTTAAGTCTTGATACAATTGATAAATCAACGAGTTAACGTAACCTGTCTCACAACTTTTTATATAAGCCCAACTAATATCTGTCGTGCGTCCTTTTTGTTTAGCCAATTTAGCTACTAGATCTGTGGCGTAAGGTTTTCCTAAAATACGGGCAATAAAAGCATAAGCAACTAAAATATCATCCCCACTTGGGGTTAACCCTTGCCCACGACCAATTAGAAATTTAGTTACCGCCTCCCAATTTGCTTGTTCTGGCTGCAACAATTGATTTTTAACAGCTATAAAATTTACGTCTTTTTGGATACCAATTTTTTCTTCCAAATCGGCTGCTACTAAGAGCTGCTGCAAAAATTGCAGCGGCTCTTTTTCCAGATGTGTAGCAGACACTTTTAAAGAAACACTTGTGTAATCTATGAGAGGTAAGGTTTTAACTTGCATTTGATTATAAAAAACAATGCGGTCATTTTTTATTTTAACGGGATCTCCTTGTTTGACATAAGGTTTTAATGCTGCAAACATTTCTGTTGGAACAAACAAACCAAAGCAAGAGAGATATTCATGATAATTGGCCACATTAATTAAGGCTTCACCAACTTTGAGATTAAAAGAATGCTCAAAAACGCTGTGCACCGATCCAATTACGCCAAATTTTTCCAAAGGCAAGAGGTAATCACTAATAACAATTTTAGTCAACATGAATATCCCACACTTTAGCATAAGCCTCTAATGCTTTTTCAAAACAGCCTAAAGGTGCTCTAACTGTACCGGCACCGACTTGTCCAACACCGGCTTTTTTATGCGCGATACCGGTATTAATAATTGGTGTAATTCCCGTTTCAACAACTTTGCGAATATCAATTCCCAAACAAGTACCTTTAAAATCCCAAGTTGGAATTGTCCAAGTCGGATTATGCGTTTGACAAATTTGCTCCATTTCATTGGAAATATCCAAAGCATCTTGAAAACCACCAGCGCCAACAAATCGTGTCACTCCTGGTGCGGCCACCATTGCCATCGCTCCAACCCCAACCGTTTCAGTAATAGCACTATCGCCGATATCGGGATTACCATCTTCTTCTGTAAAACCGGTGAAGTATAATCCTTTTGGTGTATTAACAGGTGCTGTGTACCAATCATCACCGGTTTGAGCAATGCGAACACCAAAATCAACACCATTACGTGTCATGGTCGTGACAATTGTCCCTTTAGTATCTTTACGCGCAGTATCTACAATTGCTTTACCTGTCGCCATCATAATATTTAAGAAAAATTGATCCGTATCAGCTAAGAATTTAATGACGTCGTATTTTTCTTTTTCGTCCATTTGTAGTTTAACGATTAGTGGCGCTACCTCTTTTAGAAAATTAGCAGAAGCCGCAATATTTCGTTGGTGGAATTCATCTCCCATCGTAATGGAACGTGCAATTAAAACGTTTAGATTAATGCCTTCTTGAGTTTGTTTTAAAGCTTTAGCAATTGTTGGGCCCAAAATGTCTTTCATCCAATGCAGGCGATCGACCACTTCTTGTGAGTAAGCACCAAACCGCAATACTTTGCCGATACCTTCATTCATCGTACAGTATGCATTTGTACCATCTAAACGATTTTCAATAACAACCACCGGCATATTGCCAGAAGTAATCCCCCCCATTGGCCCGACTGCGTGAACATGATGGCATGGAATAAAACGAACTTCGCCATTTTCCAACATTTGTTTTGCCTGTGTTTCATCTTTGGCCCAGCCTTCAAATAAAGCCGCACCAATGCATGATCCTTTCATCGGTCCAGTCATTTGCCCATAAGTAATCGGTGGACCGGCATGTAACAAGGTTTTTTGTGCTTCATTTAATTCTTGAATAACTTCTTTGGCTGGTCGTACATCAACTAAAAATGGTTGTGAATTCTTAATTTTTTCAATTACTTTGTCATTTTCAGCCTGTATTTCTGCTGCATGGTCTTCTAATGCACTTAAAATTTTAATCATTTTTTTATTACCACTCGCACGGGGACGCCAATTAAATTGAACCGATTTCCCCCCGTAATCTGTAATCGAATCGTTGAAGCTTTGCAGTCCCACATTAATAATTCGTGGCTTCGTGCTTAATAACTCCATGACGGCTTGACTTGCCTGGGGAATCGCAACTTTTTCACCTGAATAAGCTACGACTTCTTTATCTGCTTCAGAAATTGTGATGCCCTTTAGTAATAATGCCAATTGCACAGCTTTCGCGTTACTTTCGGCGACATAAATGCCCGCTTCTTCTAAGCGTTTCACTGTTTCATCATAGTTTTGTGGATCTTTTCTCGTACCCACAACCGTTGCAACAAAATAAAGCGTACGTCCTTCATTTTGCGCTTTTGCTAATTCTTCTTTTATCGCTGGCAACAACGCGCCCGCCATATCTTCGTGTGCACCATAACCCAAAACAACATCAAATAAAATAATGCCAGTTTCTTTTTGCGCACCATATTCATGGATTTTTTGAATTCGCACTTCAGGATCAATCATCGGATGTGGCTTTCCTTGGGTATATATATCATCACCTAAGTCAATCACATCATAACCATTGGATTTTAAAATATAGCCTGCTTGCTTTATTAACCCCTCCAAACCTAATGCTTCTGAAATCATCATGCCCGCTTCTGCTGCCAATGTCCCGCCAGAGTATAAACCTTTCACCACTTTATCAGTAGACAAGACAGGTACAGCTGGTTTTGCCATCGCTTCAAAATAATTTTTTTGGATTGGTTTTTCATTAGCTAAATCAATCGCAATTTTTGCGGTCTCTTCTAATGTATGTGCTAAATAAACTTTCCCTTCATGAGCGGTGGGTTTTTCTCCTAGAAAAATCGCGACAACTGGTTTTGAGACACTTTGTAACAATTGCACCACTTCATTGCGCACTTCTTTTGCAGGTGGCTTAGAGATTACGCAAATCACATCAGTCGGTTCGTGATTTTCTAAAGCCACAATGGCATCTTTTACCGTAGTTGCACCAACCTTATCACTTAAATCGCGACCGCCCGTTCCAATAGCGTGAACGACGCCATTTCCTAGCCGATCAATAATAGTTGTCACTTCTTGGATACCCGTACCAGAAGCACCCACAACACCGATATTCCCCGGAGAAACAACATTCGTAAATGCAATCGGGATACTAGATATAATCCCTGTACCACAATCTGGCCCCATCATAAGTAAGCCTTTTTCGTGGGCCAAATTTTTCAAACGCACCTCGTCTTCCAAAGAAACATTATCAGTAAATGAAAAGACATGCAGACCTTCTTTTAACGCTTTTTCCATCTCAGGCGCGCCATATTCACCAGGAATACTAAACAACGCCATATTAGCATCTGGCAATTGTGTTAATGCCTCTTCCCAAGAAGTGGCCGTTTTATTTTCAGTCGTTTCACTTTTGGTGGATAAGTCATCTAAAAAAGCGTGAACAGCCGGCAGCACTTCTGCCATAATTTCTCCGTCTTCACTATCGACGACTATCATTAAGTCATTTGGTGAAGCACTTTGAGCTTGTGACGTTAACAGATTCGTATTTTGTAAAATATCTTTATTTGCATCTGTCCCCATCATAATTTGGCTCATGCTGACATTTGGTAAATCATTAATTTTATTTGTTAATAGCATGAGATTGATTGAGTCTTGATAATTATTTTTCAAAATCACCGTTTGTAACATACTATTCCTCCTTGTTTTCAAAAAAATCTCCTGAGAAATTTCACTTATTAAAACCAGTCAATTTAAATCAGCTGACGTCAAAACTGATGTTTATTTATTCCTGATTTTCTTTACACTCTTATTGTATTTTTTATTGATTGCGTTTACACTTGATAATATTCCAAAAATTTTACATATTTTTTATCCAAAAGCGTAAAAAAGGAGAATAAAATGAGAATATATGAATTATTGCGGTTAGAAATATTTCAAAACAGTCAGTTGTTAACCGGAGAAATCGGTTTAGAAAATGAAATTGAATCGGTGATGATTTTAGAAGCGTTGGATATTGAGAAGTGGAGTCGAAAAAATCAGCTGATCTTAACTTCCCTTTATGCCTTTGAAAACATGGAACTAGCTGAAATTGAAGACTTTTTTCAAAAAATGCGGGGAATTGGCGTCAGCGGTATGGTGGTCAAAGTCGAACGCTTAATTAACCGCGTACCGGAATGGCTTTTATCGTTTTGTGGAAAATATCAACTCCCCTTAATTAAAGTAAAAAAAGATGTTACCTATGAACAAATTGTTTTGGCAATTTATCAGCCCATTTTGAATCATCAATCGCATGTTTTAAAAACATATTATGAAGTCCGACAACGTTTTAACCGATTGACCCGGAACTTTTCTTCTTATGAACAAATCATGACGGAGTTTTATCATATGATTCAAAAAGATTGTCTTTTACTCTTGCCAGAACAAAAATTGACGTTGCGCTTTGGGACGCTTCCTCACGAGTTAGTGGTCACCAAACGCGTCAAAATGCCAATTGGAGAATTTAGTAAAAACCACTATGAATTGTTAACTTTATTTTCCCATAGTGAGAGTAAAGAATATTTTGCTCTTGAAACCAATATCGCCAACAATTTTAGTAGCGAATGTACTCTTTTAGTTCACGAAGGTGAAGTTGGTCTAAAGGAAACCGATTTGATGATCATCGAAAACTTAATTGATGTTATTCAAGAAAAACTGCAAATGGATTTTCTGATTAAAAAAGACCGTTACACCCGCTTAAATAACTTAGCGGATGCCATTTTACAAAATACCCCTAACAATTTAGATGAAGTAAAAAGCCTGCTAAAAGAAGCTAAAATGGACTACTATCCTTACTATCAAGGCGTGGCCTTTGCCACAAAAGATTTACCAACAGAAGAAAAACGAATGCTACGAAATAAATTACGCAGTTTACGTACCCATACTTTATTTTTTGAACATCACAACTATTCGCTAGTTTTATATAATTTAAAAGATGAACAGCGCCGTCTATCAAAAGAAGAAATTCGCCGACAACTAGTTGATTCCTTACGTCAAAATTGTCATTTGGTAATTGCTACAAGTCCTATTAAACCAGTGGCAACAATCAAAGAAATTCTAATTGACTGCTTGGATATACTGCGTTTTAATCAAGAATATCTCATTGCAAACGTCGTAGATATTCAAGATTTGGGAATTTTTCGCTATTTTATTTCAGAAGAAAAACTCGCAGAAGTCGCTGATTTAATTTCCCCTGAACTCATTGACTTACAACTGCGACAACCAGAATTATTCAATACCCTGTTTACTTTTTTTAAAACCAATCGCAACTACAAACAAACCTCAGAAGTATTATTTTTACATGCAAAAACGATTCGTTACCGTATCGATCGCATTCAAGAACTTTTAGCTTTAGACTTGAACAATCCTTTGCAAACGATGAATATTGAAATCGCCACTTACTTATTACACTTAAAATTAAGGAGAAAAAAAATTGAAAAAACAAGTTACCTTAACTAGCGGCAGTAAAGCCACGATTTTTATGCCCTTAACCAAAATGGCCCCTCGCTATATCCTTTATTTTCACGGCGGTGGTCTAATTTTTGGCAGTAAAGCCGACTTGACCGAAAATTTGGCCCAAGTCTTTTTGCAACGGGGTTATACAATTATTAGCTTTGACTATTTACTAGCACCAAATAGTAGCCTAGCTGAAATCTTTGCCCAATTAAAACAAACTTGGCAAGAATTAGAAACAACAATTATTAAAGGGGCCCCTTTTAGTTTTTGCGGCCGTTCTGCGGGGAGCTATTTAATGCTGCTATTAACAACTTTTTTGCAAAAAGAAAACCGCACTTTGCCCCAGCAGTTAATAAATTTTTATGGCTATTATGATTTAACTTTTATTGACACACCGCGTAGTCTAAGTAGTGAGACCATTACTGAAGCTATGATCGAAGATATTGACCAAACGACACCCGTTTATGATGATCCTTTTATGAAACGCTTTTTACTTTATTTATATGGTGTTTCTCACAACTTGTTAGCGCAGTACTATGGCATTACAAAAGAAAATCAAAAACTGTTTACCTTAACGGAAGCTGATTTAACCAAGCTGCCACCGATTTTCAGCACGGCTAGTGCAAACGACAATGAGGTGCCCTTTAGATACAGTAAGACCCTCGCAAAAAAAAGCGCTGACAGTAAATTTGTTCCTGTTTATTACCTGCCCCACGACTTTTTAAAAGAAGAAAATGAAGCTGTCACTGACGTTTTCCATCAGTTAACAGCTTGGCTCAACTAGCTTTAAAATGGCTCTTAATTCAGTAATCACAGCATCTTTGGTATACTGAATTTAGCACTTATTGCAACAGTTACTGTTGACACTTTTGTTGGAGGTCTGTTTATGAATATTAAAAAAATCCAACTGGGTTTACTGACTTTTGGACTTTTTGTCTTAGCATTTAACTTTTTTGAGCTGGTGACAAAAGCCCGAACAGATTCCCCAGTAGTCTTTGTAGAATGTCTTGCCGGTATTATTCTGATTTATTTACCGCAATTATGCCGTAAGTTTCTCCGCATTGAAATTCCAGCCATGATCGTTATCTTTTACTGGTTCTTTTTATTAATTTCAGTATTTTTAGGAACTTGTCTACACTTAATTGCCTATATCAGTTGGTGGGACAAATTACTCCACAGTATCAGCCCGATGGTTTTAACTGCCCTTGGCTATGGCATTGCTGCTATTGCGCTAAACAAGGCGCAAAGTAAAGATGTTTCCCCTTGGTTGTTTTTACTTTTTGGTTTTGCTTTTGCTGGTGTCTGCGGTGTTTTCTGGGAATTTTGGGAATTTCTTTGTGACACCATTGGCGATATGAATTTACAACGTTACCGGGCTAGTGGTGTTGATCTTGTTGGCCGAGCGGCTTTAATGGATACCATGGGCGATTTATTAACCAATACCATTGGTGCGCTTATCATGGGTATCTTTGCTTTTACCCAATGTAGGGGCGATGCGAGCTACTTCGATAATTACCGCATCACCGTCTTGCCAAGAAAAAAATAATTTTTTACTGTAAATAAAAATACTCAAAAGAATGAATCTCACCTTAATCACCTTGAGAAATCAAACTTTTGAGTATTTTTTTATTTCTGCTGGACTACAACTACATGAGCCTTTTTTTAATTATTTTCCGCTACACTCCAGATGAAAGTTTATAAAATTGAAAGTCTAGTTTTGTCTTTATGACGTAAAAATTAAGACAACCAAAGAGATCAAAACAAGTAAATTTCACCTTATTCTTTAAATAAAACTTTTACTTAAGCAGTCAGTGCAGCTTCCATCGTGGCAATTTTTGCTAAGGCCACCAGCCCGCAATCTAAAACTTCGACCGTTACAGTTCGCTCTAAAATACTAATAACTTTGACTGTTTTTCGTTCCTCATAACCAATCACATCTGCTTCATAAATCGCATTGATACACACTTCTTCTTTTTTCATGGGAACCACCTCAAACTCTCTTTTGGAAGGTTATACCATGTAAAATAACGCTTGTAAATAAAATTCACTGATTATTCAAATAATTTTTACATTACGGTAACAATCGCAAGTTTAATACTTCCCGATTTTTAAATAAAACAAGCTATTAAAATAAGCATGTAGGACAATTTTTCAAAATTTTAATCGGCGATAAAAAAACCCGCAATTTTTTAGGGACAAAAATTAGTCCCTCTTTTCTTTTTTGTTATCGTCATTGTAGTTTTGCTAAAACAGAAGCCACACCATCTTCGTCATTTGTTTTGGTTACTTTGTCTGCGGCTTTTTTTACTGCAAGGGGCGCATTTGCCATCGCAATGCCAATACCAGCTGCTTTTAGCATAGGTAGATCATTGTAATTGTCTCCAAAGGCCATAATTTCTCTGCAAGTTATTTGATAATAAGCTGCAATCTTTCGTAGTGCTTCAGCTTTTGAAACCGCGCGATGCGTTATTTCTAAATAATTTTCTTTTGATAAATAAAGTGCACTAGTGGTTACTTGAGGTGTTAAAAATTCATAGGCTGCACTAATCTCAGCTTCACTTGCGATTAAAAGCAATTTATGGACCGGCACAGTTGCCGCTAAAGAAGCTAAATCTGCAACTTTTGGTGTTAATTGCGTAATTTTGCTTTCACCTTTGATGTGCTCATCGACTTTATTGACGTACCAGTTGTTTTCACTATAAAGATTAATTCCGATGTTAGGAAAATGAGCCGTTAATAACGTGAGGGTCCGCATAACCTCATATTTTTCAAGGGGCTTGGTAAAAATAGTCGTAGCCTCTTTTAAAATCAAAGCTCCGTTAAAAGCCACAAGTGGCACATTTTCCAGTGCTAACTCACGACTAATTTGTTTCATTCCTTCTGGTGAACGAGCTGAAGCTAAAACAAAAGGAATGCCTTTGGCTGTTAATTTCTTGACCTCATTTTTTAAATTATTACTAATTTGGTGGTGAAAATTCAAAATTGTGCCATCTACATCACTCATTACGACTTTAATTGCTACCATTGATTACCCTCTCCTTTAAAACAACTTGCCAATTTTATTATAACGAACTTACACCAAAAGTCTGCTGACAACTTCACTTTGTAAAGCATCTGTCCTAAAAAGAGGGCTTGCAGGAATTCATGGCTGCTTAAAACATTTTTATTGTATTTTTTTTGCCCACTTCTACGTGATTGATAGCCTTTTTCATTTAAGTCCTGTCAATAGAATTTAACAACTAACTCATTTAAAATAAATAGTTGAATGATTAAAACTAAGGAGAATTTTATGTCATTATTACGTCTATCTGAGGTGGAATACACCGTTGAAAATCAAAAGATTATCGATCAAATCAGTTTCACTTTATCACAAGGAGAATTTTTAACTTTAACTGGGCCTTCCGGTGGTGGTAAAAGCACACTGCTCAAATTAATCGCGACGTTACTCACACCAACTGCTGGCACGATTTATTTTGAGGATAACAAGCAGTCTGATTATGAGATAGCTACTTATCGACAACAAGTTTCCTACTGTTTTCAACAGCCAAGTCTTTTTGGAAAAACAGTTTACGATAACTTATCTTTTCCTGCCACTGTTCGTAATCAAGATTTCAATCATCAACGAGCCGAAGAATTGTTACAGCTTGTCGCCTTACCTCAGAACTACCTCGCCAAAAAAATCACTGAACTTTCCGGTGGTGAAAAACAACGGGTCGCCTTAATTCGTAATATTATGTTTTTACCTAAAGTTTTATTATTGGATGAGGTAACGGTCGGCTTAGATGAAAAAAGTAAAAGGATTGTCCACAATTTGATTGCAACACTTCAAAAAGAAAACATCACCATCATCCAAGTGACCCACGATCCAGCAGAAATTCACAGCGCCAGCAAAATATTGTGGTTAGAAAAGGGGAAAATCACCAATGAATCAATTAGCCGTTAATAATCAGTCATTAGTTTTAGCCTTTATTTTGGTCTTAGTTGCAGTTGCCATTAGCTATAAGGAGCAATTGGGCTTAAGTCGCGATATTTTTTACAGTATATTACGGGCTGTTATTCAATTATTTATTGTCGGTTATCTTTTAAAATATTTATTTCAAGTCAATAATTTCTGGTTAACAACCTGCATGAGTTTTTTCATTGTTTTAAATGCCGCTTGGAATGCCCATAAACGTAATCCCAGCATTCATAAACATTTTCTTGATTCCCTTGTGGCAATTTTTATTAGCACTTATCTTACTATGGGCGTTTTAATTGCAACAGGGGCAATCAAATTCATTCCTTCGCAAATTATTCCAATTAGCGGTATGATAGCTAGTAACGCTATGATTGCGATTGGCTTATGTTATCGCAATTTGTACGCTAAGTTCCATGACCAAAGACAGCAGGTTTTGGAAAAACTTGCGCTTGGCGCTCCGGTAAAACTAGCCGCTTTACCGATTTTGCAAGAAAGTATTAAAACAGCGATGCAGCCGACTATTGACTCTGCCAAAACGGTGGGGTTAGTAAGCTTGCCGGGCATGATGTCGGGTCTGATTTTTGCCGGCGTTGATCCTGTACATGCGATCAAATATCAAATCATGGTAACTTTTATGTTACTTTCAACTACAAGCCTTGGTGCAATTATCGCCGGTTACAAAGCGTATAAAAATTATTTCAACCATGATTTACAACTTCGCTAAAATTTTTAATTGATTATGAGGAGGAATTTAGATGAAAATTGCGTTTTTTGGTGCGGGTCAAATTGGGAGTGCGCTAATTAAAGGGATGCTTCATGATGACAAGGTAGCCGCTTTAGATATTTACGTTAAAGCAGGTCACAGCCAAACCGCAGAAAATTTACAAAAGGAATTGGGTTTCAAGCTGTTAACTGATTTATCTGATTTAACTGCCATGGATTTACTGATCATTGCGACCAATAATAGCAGTGTCCTACCCATTTTAAAATCGTTGCCCCAAACTGTATTAGCCAAGAATATTCCAATTGTTTCCGTAGCTGGTGGCGTAACTTTAAGTGACATGAAAGCAGTGCTTGGAACAGATTATCCTTTTGCTCACTGCATTCCGAACACTCCTGTTCAAGTTGGCGCAGGTGTTTTGGGAATAAGTTTTACAAAAAATATCAAACAAGAAGCGAAGGAATTTATTCTAAACAGTTTAGCCCCACTCGGTTCTGTCTATGAGGTACCAGAAACTGACTTAGAAATTGTGGGTTCTATTGCTGGCTGCACGCCAGCTTTTGTTGCGATGTTCATTGAAAGTTTAGGCGATGCTGGGGTGCTTCATGGCTTAAAACGCGAGTTAGCTTATGAATTAGTGGAACAAATGTTGCAAGGAACAGCGAAGTTAGCCATAGAAAGTAAAATTCATCCTGCAGCACTAAAAGATGGCGTTACGTCACCAGGTGGTTCCACAATTCGCGGGGTAGCTGCTTTAGAAGCAAACAACTTTCGTCATGCTTTAATTGCCGCAATTGATGCAACAATGTCAGAATAGTGTCAGAAATCAGTAAGAATTTGCTCATTTGAGTGACACCAATTGACTTTTTGCCCCCTTGTGCTAAAATTTCAATCAAGCAAATCAATTATTCGCTGCTACCGGGCAGCTTAAAGAGGAAACCATTCCGTTAGGTCTTTGTAGGAATGGTGCCCTCTTTTTTTATTTTGTCTTGCTTATCAGAGGACCTTTATATTGAGGCAACATTTTTGAAACTGACACTATTTTTCAAAAATTCATTGTCCCTAGTTTAAGGTATCCTTTTACAAAAAGTAGGACACCATTTGCTAAAAATATTTAGGAGGCGCATTAAAATGGCGTGGATTTATTTAGGGTTAGCAGGTATTTTAGAAGTCTTTTGGTCAACGATGATGAAAGCGAGTGAAGGTTTTGCCAAGCTGGACTATTCGATTTATACAGTTTTAGGGATGATCGCCAGTTTTTTATTTTTATCAAAAGCTATTAAAGTGTTGCCAATGAGTCTTTCTTATCCAGTTTGGACAGGAATTGGCGCTGTTGGTTCTATCATCGTCGGTGTGGTTTTTTTCCATGATAAATTAGCACCTTTAACTTGGTTATTCGTAGCGTTATTGCTGGTGGGAATTATTGGGATCAAAGTCACTAGTGGGCATTAAAAAAGCTTTGCATCCTCATGTTGTTACCTACTACGAGACCAAAATTTCAATTGAAACACGGAGTAAATAAATTTTATTATGAAAATAAAAATGGACCCCATAAACTGACACCACTAGCCTAGTAGCCAATGCTATTTTACTGTGTCATTTATGCGGTCCAAATTTTTTACTATTTTCTTTCGACAAAGCCCGTAAAAATACCAATCAATAAGATAATTAAAACTATTATGGTAATGGTGACATATAAATAGTCCTTTTCTTTCAAAAAAGCATAGATTGAAACCACTACCCGGAGGACTGGTGTTAAGGTTAGACAAAAAATTCCAGCCATAATATAGGCCCCGGGTTTTAAGGCCCATAATCCAGTCAAAATTAGGGTCAACGTATTGGGTGTTTCGTTTAATTTATAGCCAGTCCCACCTTTTGCTAAAAGTAAAACTAAACCAAAAAAGATGATCGCAGCCGAAACAATTACCCCAATGCGTAAAATTTTCCCAATTGCAAGCTCGACTGCTTGAATTTCTTTTTGCTCTTTACTTGTCCTCATCCAATATTCACCCCAAATCCGCGTAAGACCATTTGTAGTCCCATTAAAACCAAGACGGGAATAAAGATGAAACGAATCCATTTTGGTTGCAAGTGCTGCATAATGCGAGAACCTAGCAGTGCTCCAGCTAGAACCCCTAATGAAAGTGGTGCTGCAACCTCTGGAATAATCGTGCCGTTGAAAAAATAGACCATTGCCGATGCCGCCGCAGTTACTCCCATCATCAAATTACTCGTAGCACTGGAGGGTTTTAAAGGCATCTTCATAATCGTATCCATCGCGGTTACTTTAAAAACGCCACTACCAATACCAAGTAAACCAGAAGCCAAACCAGCTGCTAACATCATGGCAAACCCCGCTGGTACTTTTTCAACTTGATAGTCGACTTTCTGCTGGGTCGTTTTTTCAAAGTAAGAGCCATTGAGTTTCAATTTTTCAGCCAATGGATCAGAAGTTACCGCAATCTTTTCTGTCTTTTTATTTACTAATTTTTGAATCATATTTACTGCTGAAAATAATAAAAAACCACCAAACAAAACAAAAAGAAATTGGGGTGCCACTATACTTGCTAAAATTGCCCCGACAATCGCTCCAATCGTTGTTGCAATTTCCAAAAACATTGCAATTCGCAAATTGAGCATATCGTCTTTCAAATAGGCAATCGTCGCCCCAGAACTTGTCGCAATCACACTAATAATGCTAGCTGCAATAGCATATTTGATATTCAGACCAATGACTAACGTCAAAAATGGCGTCAAAATAATGCCCCCACCAATGCCCAAGACAGCACCTAAAATACCACCTAATGCACCGCCGAATAATAATAAAATTGTTTGTAAAATCATTGTCTCACCTCCATTTTATTGTAGCCCAAAGAAAATGCAAAAGCGACGCAAAACAATCTGCTACAATAAAAAAATCCTTCAACCTTGCTACATAAGACCAAAATTTATTAAAAGGGCTTTTCATTTTCGTAGCTGCTTGCTTATTTCTTAGCAGAGAGTTTGAAAAGTTCGGGTAACGCAAAAGCAGTCAAATTACCGTTTTCCCTTGTAAAAAAAATATACTTGTAACTGCTAAAAAACGCTTGTAGTGCTAATAGAATTCATTAGTACTACAAGCGCTATCTATTGATATAGAAATGCTAAAATCTTTAAATTTTTTGCGTGACTTTTTCAACTGTAATTTCTAATACTCGGGATAAAAATGGCAAGTCGGCTTTCATTTGATCATAAATGGGACCTTCTGTAATAAAACTTGCACGACCAAGAATATGAAAACCCGCGCCAGCCCCAACTGTTCCTTCAACTTCCTTACTACCTAGTGTGACAAGCACTTGATTATTCTTTTTTACATCTGCTTCAGTTGAATGCATACCTGCGGCTGGAATATATAATCTATCATCAATTACATGGATATAACTATTCCACGTGTTCACTGCATGAAAGCCTGGTGCTTGTTGGCTGGAGGTAATAATAGTAACGGCACCTTCATGATTTAAAACTTCAAGTAATTTTTCATTTAACACTTTAAGGACTTCCCTTCATCTAAAAACTACTTTTAAAATCTAACACCAATTAAGAAAAAACCGAAATAATTCGTCTTTTATTTCGTCATTTATTTCCGTTGTAAATTTTCCTATTGAAGATTTATTTTCATAGGGTAACTGCACTTGCAATTGGTTAGGATTTGGAACAATTTTTTATAACTAAAAACTTTGGCCACTTTTTTTGACCTTCACTTTAAATTGGACGTTTTTTCATTGGGATAATTTTCAAACTGTCTTTTGTGCAGCTTGACTGTTTGCGTTTCAATGGCCGCTGCTGCATCTTTTTCACCAAATATCCAAAATAACGGTAATAACACGAAAAACATCGTTAGAATACATAAAATCTTTGAATTTTTTCTCATCTTTATTCCTCCTAATTTTTGCAGTCACGAATTAAATCGGCTTCGTTTGTTTTTGTTAATGCATTTTACATGTTCAGACTCATCCAGTTGGAATCAGCGTTTCTAACACTTAATCTGGCCTATCGATGGAATGGGGAGCTGCTAGTATTTCAGCAGTTTCTTGGTAGTTTTGTATTTGCGGCTCTTTTTTCTGGTAAGCCATTTAGGATCTTGGGGCACTTTACCAGAAACGAAAGGAAAAGGGCTGCTAGAAAAAAATAATCGTCTTTCCATTAAGATGCATCTTTTTGCCTTATTTTTAGTTGGTAACAACAACCTAAAATGCCCGCAACAAAAATAGCGCCTAGTCCTAGTAACTGGAATGGGTGATGCCCATTTCCTCCGGTGTTAGGTAGTGACCCTCGGGCTTGGTTTTTGATTATTAGCGCGATAAAATTATTTGTATCCCCTGTTGCGCTGTTATCAGAGGTGTAGTCCCAATCCTTATTGTTATAAGTAACAGATATTTCACCATTATTTGCCACTTTGATTATAAAATCATAGTTTAAAGGAAGATAACCAGCTAACGGGGCAACTTCTCGTAAGCGATAGGTTTTCCCTGCTGTTAATAAGCCGGTAAAGGTCAGCTTCCCATGCGCATCTGTCGACTTTGTACTAATTTCTTGTGTCCCTGTTTCATCAAATAGTGTAAAGACTACGCCGGTTAACGTTTTTTCCGTAGCGGCATCTTTTTTTACCAGGGTTAAATCGAATTTTTTTAAATGATTTTGGACTTTTGGTAAATTCACCTTGATTGTATCCTTAGTTTTATCAACTGTTGCCCCTTTTAAAGAGTAGGTAATTTCTCCGGTGTCAGTAATTTTTAGTGTTCCAATCGCGTCGCTAATTTTTTCGTAGCCTGCTGGAGCTTGTTCTTCAATTAGTTTATAACTTCCAGTAGGACAATTTTCTAACACATATTTACCCGCTTCTTTTGTGGCTACAAAAGGGTACTCCTGTTTTGTAGCCTGATTTACCAATTTAAATACTGCACCTGAAAGTGCCTGTGCGTTGCTGTCAATTTTTTCTAAGAAAATTTGAATTGGTTTTAACTTATTTGTTATTTGATTATTGCTTATTCCTGTTGCTATCATTTCCCCGGTAGTTGTAATGGTCACTTGACGCGGTTCCATTGTTTGAAAACCGGTGGGCGTTTTGGTTTCCTTTAGCCAATATTGACCCGGTATCACGTTTTCAAACTGTAATTTTCCAGTTTTATCCGTTGCTTTGGTCATATATTTAGCAGTGCTAACTGTCTTATCTGTAAATAAGCCAAATTCCGCGCCATCAAGTGCCACATTTCCTTCGGTTATTTTTGTCAACGTTACATTAACTGTGGCCTCTTTTAAGCGCGTTTGTACTTTATTGGTGAGCTTTTCTTCCATATCGCTTTCTGCCGCATAAACAAACTTTACTTTTGCGCTATTGGTCATCACAGCACTGCTTGTTTCATCTGATTTGTCAACGACACTTGCTTTAACCCGTAAGCTGAAGTCCCGACCTTTAAAGGCATTTTCAGCTGCCTTTTTATGAATGTTCATGGTATTTTCTTTCGAGATAATTACTGTTAATTCTCTATTTTTGGCATTATATGCTATCTCCTCTTCAGATAGTTCAAGTATTTGCCCATCTAAATTATAAAGTGTCAGCACATCTTGTAGTGCACCTTTAATTGTGACCCCTATTGGTAGGGTATCTGTAATAACATAACTTTCTGGCATCAAAATTGACTCCGTATACAGATTAATTGTTTCTTGATTAATGAAATAATAATGTTCGCTATTTGGCTCCACAAAACGTGCCGCTTTTGGCGGTACCCCAGCTGCTAATGCTCCAGTTTCTGCATTGTGTTGTATTTGACGATAGTTTTTAGGTAAATCCCACGGTAATATATTTTTTACATCGTAACTATCTAAGTCATTCCAATAACGTTGCTCAAATCCTGAGCTTGCGCCAGTTGGTTCATTCCAAGCATCGCCTTTTTTATATTGCTTTATCGGTTGAACCGTTTTGGTGGGTGCTTTTTGTTGCACTTTTTTTACTTGACTACTTGCAAAAGTATTCCAAGCCCGGCCTTGGGTAGAGCCCATAGTAAAGCTTTGCTTTGTTCCAGTTAAGGCAAAAGAAACGGCAGCTAAATTAAAGTTTGCCGCTCCTAAATGGTCATCAAACTTTCCACCTGTATCTGCAGTAGCATAATATTTTCCGCCTTCATTTTGGCTTAATAATGAATCTGCCACAAGTTGCCCTTCTTCTTTATTCCTTAGTCCGGCAAACTCGTGTATTGCGATATTTTCCGCATCTTTTGAAGGGTGGAGATTTCCTTTTCCGTAGCCGTTTAAAGAAGCAAAAGTAAAGACTGAATTATCATTTTTTTCAAAATTAACAAGTTTTGCAGTATCGCCTTTTACAAAGAACTCAAAATCAATATCAAAGCCTTGGACAAAACTGTATAAAACACCAGAAAAAAGATTGTTAGAAAACTCCAGCCAGGGATAGAGCGAATCGTTATTATCCCATTTCAACCAATCTGGCCCTGCCCCAATTTGAATATTGGAAATTGTAACTTTAGCTCCTACTGGCTTTAAGTCACTGTTACTATCGAGATAAAAACCAACTTCACTAAAATTTAGCTCAATAACTTCATCGACCTTTTTATTTTTGGTGTCGGTATATTGTAAAATACTGCCTGTGCCATTTTTTTTAATTTGTTTTTTAACGGCCTCAATTGGATAGGCAATTACACTAGAACCTGAGCCTTTAGAAAATTGTGCATAACGATTATTCGTTTTTATTGCATCTTGATAATAACTGTAATCATTTTTTTCACCAGTCTGTTGGGTACTATTAGGTTTAGAGACTGTTTTTACCCCAGCTGTCCAGATACCATCCCCATTTTCTTTTGCCGCAGATTTTACGGTGACATTTGCCAACACATCAGGAGAGATGATTAAGTCTTTTGCCGTTACAGCAGCACGCGTAGTTCTTTTTGCCAGTTGATCTGTTGGGCGTATTTCATTGGTTTTAACTGAGTTCATTTTATTCTCTTCTCTTGAATCGTTTATTACGGATTGTTTATTTGAGTCTGATTCATTAAGAGAATTTGTTTGTGTTTGACTCATTGTCAAAATTTTTTCCTCAGCGTCTTTGCCGGTGAAAACATCGGGAACAATTCTTACTGTGGGGTATTTTTCTGTATCAACTGTGAGGGCATTTTTTTTTAAAGCATTCTGTAAAGTAGCTGTTTCAAGACAATCTTGTCGATCTGCTTGGATATAAAGCCTTAATCGTGTTTGTGTTTTTGGTGTCGTTACAAACAAAGTTCCTTCATTTTTGGCTGTAAAACTGGTTTCTTGAAGCCACTGCCTCTCATTTTGCCAATTACTAGCTGGTGCAGCTTTTCCATTTACAAAATTGAATTTTAATTTATACGGTGTCACTTCATCAGTAGTTTTTTCGTAGTGAATCTGCCAGATAATCCTCTGATCTTCGCTTTGTGCTTTAGCCTGAACTTTTACTATCTCATTTTCCATAATGAGGTATTCTTTATTTGCAAGCGGCAGTGTAATAGCAGCGGCAGTTTGGGCAAATCCTGTACATAATTGGATAATAAAAGGGGCGATTACTGTTAGAAGTACTGCAAGCGCGATTCCTTTTTTCTTCATTTCACACCTATCCCTTCTAAAATTTGGATAATTTTTTATAAAGCTTCAATCGATAACCAACCACAGGCTGAAGCTTTTCTAGACAAAATTATCGCTCTACGTCCACATCATAACAAATCTATTTCTAACGTCAAATTAATCATTTTATAATTTTATAATTAAAAATTACAGCACTTTTTATTTATTTTAGGCAAAAAGCTATAGCAGCAACAAAAACTAAAAAGCAAATGTTATCTCAATTTTAAATAGCAATAAAATATCAATTTTTTCTGTACTTTTTGTCAAAATTGACAAACCTTAATTTTTCGCCCTTTTTGCTAAAATAAGTTCTTTAGCTCTGTTATGAAAAATAATGAACTGTATCAAAAAAAAGACATATTAGCCAGATGTCTTTTTTTGTGATTCGTTTTCTATTTTGTTAAGAAGAACAGCCACCCTGTTTGCAACTATTCCAATTGGCTAACAAAAAATAGCTTGAGTAAAAGATTGAAATCCTAAAGTGTGCGTCTTTTCCAGCCAAAGGCAATCTCACGATAAATATACTCATTTTTGGTTATTTTTTAATCATCCGTAAAAAAGATTAGACATTTTTTCTCTTTACATTTGTTAAACTAAAGAAAATTAGCAGATCCATTGCCACAAGGAGAATAAAATATGGTCATAAATGAACTATTTTCAATAGTTTTAGATAAAATTAGTAGCGAAAAAAGAGATTTATTACACCATATAAATAATCAGCGGGGCCCTCACTTTTCCATTAATCAACTAAGTATTGAATTAAATATGAACTATAAAAAAGCAGCGCAACTAGTTTTAGAACTGGAAGAAGATTTTCTTGCTTTAGGCTGGGGATCCCTTGTTCCTGAAAAAGGGATTGTCATTTGGAAAAAAGATAATAGTAAAGAAACGGCGTATCTCCGCTTTTTAGTTCAAAAGTCGTTGGGGTATCAGATTTTAAAAACCATCTTACTAACTCCTGAAAAAACCTTGACGCAATTTTGCCAAGAACATTTTATTAGTCAGTCAACTTTATTAAGGAGAATTCGTCCACTATCTCTTTACTTAAAAAAATATGATGTTTGGCTAAACGCCGGCCAAATGACCATTACTAGTAGCGATGAAGAAAACGTCCAGGCTGTGTTTTTCAAGCTATTGGGGGTTGGCGCTTTTGGTGCAGACTTATTTGCAGCAGATATTTCCCTTGAAGAAGAATTACGTGTATTGGATAAGTTAGCACATCAGGGTGCTACCTTATTAAATGAATGGGTCGGCTTATCTTGTTTATTAATCGCGCGCCTACGCCTTAAAAATCACCACCCACTACCAAAACCTAGCTGTCCACCACCATTATTTTTAGCTAAAGCCAAGATTTTAGAGGATTATTTCGCCAATTTCAGCTGTGATGCGGCAGAAATTGAAAATGCAGCCTGCTCATTATATTTCAAACTATTCACCAACCACTATTTATCTGAAAATGATTGGCGGATAAAAAAAGTTACCCAACAATTTACTGATTTTTTGGCAAGAGGAATTCCCACGGCAACTATCAGCCAAGATTTCATCGTGAAACTACAAAAAGACTATTTTTATCAACCCTTGACTAAAAGTGAAGCAACAGTCTTACAATGCAATATCTTTCTAATTTTTTATTTATTGGAATCACCAGCATTGCTTGCGGCTACCCGCTTACAAACTATGTTACCAACTGTAGTCACACAAAAAGACAACTATCAAGAATTGGTAACCTTCTGTCAGCTCTTTTTATTTGAGTATGAATATTATTTAGAAAAAACATTACTGTCAGCCCAGCAAGTCAAAGACTTACCTTATTTTTTAGCAGAATCTGTTTACCCTTACGTGGAAAAAAAGCACTATCAAATCGAGCTTTTTGTCGGTATTCAACCTTTACCGAATTACTATATGATGACCAGTTTGACAAATTTTCTTAATCAAATCAAATTTGTCAGCTATGAAATCTATCAAGAAAATACAAACTATGATTTTTATATCGGGGTGACCAAAGATCACTTTACTGCTGATAAGGAGGTTTATCCCTTAGCTTTACAGCATCACGCATATCAAGGAGAATTATTCCAACACCTGCTTGATGCGCTACAAAAAAAAGCGCAAAATCCTTTTTCTTTTGCCCCTACTACCTTGAAGAAGCAATCTAGTTTGTCATTAACATAAAAAAGTGCTGTAGCAACTAGTTGCCACAGCACTTTTCATAAATAAACGGTATTTTCATAAGTCGTTGAACAATTTGTTATAGCTTTTTTATTGGGATAGCAGGGTTCGAACCTGCAATTGCTTGATTCAGAGTCAAGTGCCTTACCAGTTTGGCTATATCCCATTTATGCAACATAAAAAGGATAACGCCAAACTTTTTTCTTTTCAATTATTTTGTCTTACATTTATGCGCTATTTTTTAGACAGTGTTTTTTTGCTACTTGGCTGAAATTTCGGGTGATTGCGGTTGAACGGGCGTTGTTCCAAGTGATTTTCGCGCTCTTGCAGTCGCGATTTTTGCATTTGTAGTCGATTAATCTCTTGTTGCAAGTGTTCTTGTTCATGAGTAGAAGCGGTTTTCATAGCTTTTTGTCGCATCGCAATTTCTTGATCCACTTTTCCCAGCCACTCTTTCATAATATCTTCCCATTGTTGACTGTCCTTTTCATTGGGATCTTTTAAAGAGTCGCGTAATAATTTCGAATACCGTTTCATTGAACTGCCCCAAATTTGATTACGATCAGCAAAATAATCAGCTTGTTCTGTTTGGTCTAATGTATCAACAAAACGATCTTCCTCGCGATCAATCATATTTTGTAAAAAGGCTAAAATTGGCAATGCCAAATAGATAACTAAGGCAACATGGACCTGAAATAAGCCAATTATTAAAATAATTATGCGGGCAATAAAACTCAGCATATCTTGGCGATTTAATTCATCTACGCGGCGTTTTTGTAAATTTATTTCCGTTATTGACTGCTTCGTCAAAGCCGTAACCAAGCGGCGCATCAATACTGTCACAATTAAAGTTAGAATACCGTAAATCAAAACTGTCTGCTGTGTTGTATCTTCAATTAAAATCCGCGTCGCCGCTGGGACCAAAGACAAGAAAAATAGCAAGAGCAGATAAACCACCAAGCTCTTGTTTTTAACTTGTTCAATTCGATTAAAAGCATACGCCGTTTGAAACCATAAATTCGCTACAAAACAAAAACTAATAAAATAAATGCCCACAGCAGATAATAATGTTTGCCAGACAATATCACCGCTACTGGCATACTTAATTGGAATTTCCAACACCATGATCGTCAAAATAATTGCGATAATAGCATCGCTAAAAACAAGTACCCGTTCTTTTAGATTGCTCATTTATTCTGCCTCCAAGCGCGTGGTCAATTTATTTAAGATGTGATGCAATTGCTCTTTTTCTACACTAGATAACGTCGCAAATAAATCTTGTCCCAAATGCTTTTGTTCATCTTGAATTGATGAAATGTAGCTTTTACCCTCTGCAGTTAGAAAATAATTGGTTATGCGGCGATCCGTTTCATTTTGCTTTTTAATTAAATATCCTTTTTGGCTCAATTTTTTCAATAGTTCACTTAATGACGCGGGTCTGATATGCATCATTTCAGCTAATTCTTTTTGTGAATACCCCTCATGTCTAGCCAAAATCCGTAATAATCGGTTCTGACCAAAGGAAAATTCCTCTTTCTTTGTTTTATGTTTTAGGCGTCGTCGCATCAAACGATTCAAACGCTGAAATTCTTCAAATAAAACTTCTTCTTTCATCAAAACACATCCTTTATTGTTCTAATTTTACGCAATGATTTTTCTTTCGTCAAATAGTTAGGTGCCTATCTATTTACAAATTTCAAAAAAGGTAGTATAATAATTAGGTACCTAACTAATAAACGGAGGGGATTTAATGGCTCGAATGCGCTTTGACTTTGACCAAACAAAAAAACCTGAATTGACACTTAGTTTCATCCGTCGAATCCTCAATTATTTCAAACCACATGCCTTAAAACTTATCCTGGTAATTCTTTTAATTTTTGCTACTTCCACGCTGGGACTTGTGCCATCACTTTTATTACAAAAAATAGTCGACATAGCTTTGCCAAAACACAATTTACCGCAATTAGGCATTCTCGTGGGCCTTTCAATTTCGGCTACGATTTTATTGAACCTTTTACAAGTTGCACAAGGTTATTTAAGTACTTGGATTGCCAAAAATATTACGCTGACGATGAAAAACAATTTATACCGTCACCTTTCCTTTTTACCTCAAAGTTTTTTTACCACGGTAAAAGAAGGGGAAATCTTGACACGCCTAACCAGTGATGTCGACGGCATTCAACAAGTGTTTCAAACGACTTTTATCAATGCACTAAGCAGCATTTTCATTTTAGCAACGACTCTTTTTGCGTTATTTTCTATGAATCCAATTTTAGCAGCTGTTGCGCTTGTCACCGTTCCATTATTCATCTTGCCAACTCGTAAAGTCGGCAAAAGAAGATGGCAAATTGCTGCTGCTAGTCAAAGTGCCTTAAGCAAACTAAATCAACATACCCAAGAAACCTTAAGCACTAGTGGCAGTACGCTAATGAAGCTTTTTACAAAGGAAGATGAAGCTTTTAGTACCTTTGATGAAATCAACCAAGAAGTTACTGCTTTACAAATTAGAGAATCTTTAGCTGGGCGTTAGTTTCGCATGGCGATGTCTGTCTTAATGGCGATTGGGCCGATGTTGATTTATTTAGTTGGTGGTTTTTTACTGACCAAAGGACAATTAACTATTGGCGGCATTATCACCTTTGCTTCACTTTTAGGTAGACTTTATAATCCGGTTACCCAGCTTTCCAATATCCAAGTTGATTTAATGCGTTCTTTTGCCTTATTTGAACGAATTTTTGAGTATATGGACATTACGCCAACAATCCAAAATACCCCGCAAGCAAAAGATCTGACCATTAGTCGTGGTGAAGTATTATTTACCGCTGTCGATTTTCGTTATGAAGAAAATGAAGTTTTAAACAATATTAACTTACAAATTCTTCCTGGTGAAACTTTAGCTTTAGTTGGTCCTTCTGGTGCGGGAAAATCAACTTTAACTCACCTGCTCACACGTCTTTATGATCCGACAAGTGGGACTGTTACCATTGATAACCAAAATATTAAAGACGTAACTTTCACCAGTCTAAGACAAAATATCGGTGTAGTCAGTCAAGAGACCTTTCTTTTTAACGGCTCAATTTACGATAACTTACTTTATGCCAATGAAAATGCAAGTAAAGCAGAAGTAATTGCGGCTACTAAAGCGGCTTATATTCACGACTTCATTATGACATTGCCAAATGGTTATGATACTGTCGTTGGTAATCGCGGCATTAAGCTTTCTGGTGGGGAAAAGCAACGGATTGCGATTGCTCGTATCATCCTAAAAAATCCTCAAATTTTAATTTTGGACGAAGCAACTTCTGCTTTAGATGCTATTTCTGAATATTATGTACAAAAAGCTATGGATAACCTTATGCAAAATCGGACAAGTATTGTGATTGCCCACCGTCTTTCCACTATTGCTAATGCCGATCAGATTGCGGTTATGGAACATGGGCAAATCATTGAACAAGGTGAACACAATAAACTTATGTCAAAAAATGGCTTATATGCTAAGCTTTATCAAACACAATTTAAAAATACTGAAGCGGCTGCTTAAAACAATAAACGAGACAGAAAACAGTAGCACAGCTTTTAAAGCGACCTACTTTTTTGGTGGTTCAAAAAATAGAGCTATTTCCAACGTAACTAAGGAAATAGCTCTATTTTTATTTAACATTTACTAACTTAAGATTTTTCCTTACTGAATACGCTCGCAACTTTGGGTAACACTTGATTTAGTGAATCAATTTCTTTGGCTGTCAATTCTAATTCTACCAAAGCATTTAACTGGGCAAAGATCTGCTCTACTTCGCCAATTACTCTTTCACCAGCAGCAGTTAAGAATAATTGCTTTTGGCGTTCATTTTCAACTGGAATTTTTCGTTTGATAAAATCAGCTTTTTCTAAACTTTTCAAAATATTCGTTACTGTAGCATTGGGTTTTTCCAAATATCCAGCCAAATTTTTTTGAATCGTACCGGGATGCTGCGCAATATAATTTAAACTTCGTGCTTGGATTGGATTAAGCTCAAGGTATTTTAATGACTGTGCGACAAAGTTTTGTTGTAAGTTGCTAATTTGATAGATTTTTTCTGAAATGGAATCTGATTTTAACATATTATCACTCCCTGCAGTCAGTCTAATGGAAAATAGTTAAATTTACAACTTTTCCATTGACAACTATAGAAGGAAAACGTATATTAGCCGTTGTAAAAAGTTGTAATTACAACTTTTTATTTAAAAAAATTGTAATGATCCATTTGCATAAGGAGTGAATAGCATGTCATTAACTACCCAACAAACAATTGATACGATTGCACAACTACAAGAAAATATGTGTCGTGCTTCTTTAAGTCCTACCTTAATTGCTGAAGATTTTAACGTCTCTCCTGCAAAAATTGAACGGATATTGCACTTAGAGCAATCGGCACTTGAAGATCCTTGGATTCTAAAAGTTTATTTAGAAGAAAAATTAACACAACAAGGTATTGTCGGTGTTCCCTTTACCGCCCTTGTTGGAGATTATCATCAGTACTGGTTTTTAAATAGTCGCAAAATAGACAAAATGAAACTTAGTCGGGGCGACTATTAATCTAGCAACGCTATTTTTCTGTAAAAAAAGCTAAAACAATCGGTCACTGTTTTTCCTTATGAAAAATCTATACTTTCATTATCGCCTAAAAAGTGCGCCAAAAACATCCACTGTTTTTGGCGCACTTTTACATTTTTTGCTTAAAAATTATAAGCTGCCATTGGTAACAAGATATTTCCCGCCACCGTAAATATGGCGACCATCCAAAAAATATGGCGGCCAAAAAAAGCAGCAAAATCATCATCGTGATAGTAAGAACGCTGTCGATTAATGGTGATGACAGCAAAGGATGAAAACAAAATAACAATGATGCCAAAAATATTAACAAACTCCAATAAGCCCGTGTGTAGTGCATCGGGAACCAAGTTTGCCCCAACTAAAATATTACTTACAGTACCAAATAATGCACTTGGAATCATCCCCAATGGATCTACATTATGGTACGTACAAATGAATAAAACAATTAAGACCCAACCTAAAGTCCCCACCAGAGCAATAAAACATTTGATATATAACCCAATATTTTCACGGTTTAATTCAATTGCCGTTAAAAATTCAGTGACTGTGTAATTTCCATTTGCCTCTGGGTCAGCTTTATTATTTTGATACTCTTGCACAAAAAGATTGGTGTCAAAACGTTTGACCGAAAACCCAGAAATATTAATATTCTCATTAATCGATGAATTTTTACGATCCGCCTGTAATACGATATTTTCAATTGGACTTTTAGGTTCTAAATAAAAGCGAATTTGATAAGAGCCTAAGGGAAATCGCGTCGTCCAAAAAGTTTTCGTGACGACAGCATTTACACGTGCCAATTGATAATTCGTTTTTCCAACGCGACTTTCTTTTAAAATTTCTTGTGACTTAATTTGGCCATTATATATTTCGTAATGTTCCAACATATTCAAATCATGGTGATCATCCCATTTAAACCAGACTTGAAATGTGACATTGAAATTGGAGTTACGAATACTAATTTCATTAATGTTCTCAACATAGACACCCGTACTGACTGAAATCGCATCTTTTGCTTGTTTTTGCTGCGATGTTGTTAATTGTTCTTTTTCATGTAAATACTGGCTCCAGTATTTGTTTTCTGACTGTTTATCGCTATATAAATAAAACGTCGTATAGCCAATATAGCCAATAAAAACTATTGATAGCCCCAATAACCAAAACCATAATAACTTCTTTTGTTGTTGATTAAATTTTCGATAATGTGTCAACCACTTTTTCAACATTCAATCCCCCCTTATATCTTTTGAAGCCAATAACCATAACCAAAATTAACCGCTAACATTTCAATAAATTAATTTTATCACAATATATAAAAAAACTACTGTAATAATGATAACCTTGAAAAAAATCATTTGTTTTAACCTACAAAAAAAACACTAAAAATCAGATTGCGAATCTAGTCTTTAGTGTTTTTTAGTATCGTTTGTTTTTACTAATCCTTTTTAGAAGCGCTAGAGATACCATCAACTGCAGGTGTTGGTGTTACAGCACTTACTGCAGACGCTGCGTCTTTTTTAGAAGCACTGGAGACGCCGTCAACTGCAGGTGTTTCATTTTTTTTAGAAGCACTAGTTACGCCGTCGACATCGCCAACTAATTTTTGCCCCGTTTGTTGCAAGTACCATTCGACAATTGGCTTAAAGTCTAAAATATATTCATTAATTCCCATATAATTGCCTTGTTTATCATGCATAGCTTGATAATTATGAACAATATATTTTTCAGGCATTTGTTTTGGAACGTGTACGCGAACGACATCGGTGGCACCTGAGCGCAATTGTTGAATTACCCATTCGACATTCTGATAAGCTTTTTCTGGATGACATTTTGCCAATGGATTTCCCACTTGGCCTGGCACGCGCGGCGCTAACATCTCATTAGCGGGCTTTTTTTGGTTATAATATAAAAATTGATTGTTGCTATCGGCATAGGTTAATTCCATCGGCATCGAATCTAAGAAATAATTCAATTGATCCACGGTTAAAAGTCCCCGGTCTAATTTAACATAATCACGACCTACTGCAGGTTCAACGATTGCTGTCGCTTGTTCCAACCAGTCATCTGCCCACATATCGGCACCTTCAATTGTTGTGTCAATTTTACCAGTTGCATATAAATCTTCTGGTTCTGCTTTGGGCTTAGGATTTAATAAAGCCGTGACATTGACAAATTGAAGAAATTTTTCCAATGTGCTCCCAAGAAAATCAATTGTTCCTTGATCTTTCAAATTATCATTTTCATCAAAAGCATTTTTTACTTTTCCCAATAAGAATTCATTTCCTGGCATAACAATCGCATTGACACCAGGCGCATCTAATATTTGACGTAAATGTAGTTGTGCCCGGGAAGAACCTTGGTCATAATAAGAAGCTCCCACGATCATAACCGGTTTATTTTCAAGGGGATGAATTTTAAAAGATAACCATTCAAGCACACTTTTTAAAGCAGCCGGAATAGTGTGGTTGTGTTCTGGAGTTGCGATAATTACACCATCTGCCATTTTAATTTTGTGATTTAATTTTTGAATAGCTGGACTATTTGTTGCATCCTGGCTTTGATTAAATAAGGGAACATCGGTGATTTCCAACAACTCAAAGTCAAATAAATGACCAAATTTTTTACCAATAAATTTTAACAAAAGACGGTTATAAGAAAGATCTGCATTTGATCCGACAATACCGACGATTTTCATAGCAAAGACTCCTTTATGCTTTTAAATAGTTAAACTAAAATAACCCTGCTTTAGATGTTATCCCAAGAAAAATTTTCAGCTGCTTGTTGATTTACTGCGTGACTGTTTTGCAATTGTTTGGTAATCGTGACAAAAACAGTGAAATCCTGAAATAGGCCTGCGAGTTTTTCTTGTTGTTTTTCATCATTTAGATTGCCCGCTTCATCAAAAGCCGCTAAAGAATGGCTCAATAAAAATTCTGAACTAGGCATAATTCGTGCTTTTAATTCTGGTGCATCCAAAATTTGACGCAAATGGGCTTGCGCTCTAGAAGAACCTAACGTCCCATAAGAAGCACCCGTAATCATAACAGGCTTATCAACAAAAGGATAAATACCGTAAGATAACCAGCTTAAAGCATTCATTAACGCTGCTGGCACTGCATGATCATATTCAGGTGTGCTAATGATTACGCCATCGCTTTTGTTGATCTTTTCAGCAATAGCCTGCACACTTTCTGGTATTTTTTTATCTGCCGGTTTATTAAAAAGAGGAAGATTATTAATTTCTACTAATTCAATTTCTGCTTCAGCCGCAAATTTTTTTTGCATGTAGGCCAACAATGCACGATTTGTTGATTCCTTGGAATTGGTACCCACAAGTCCGATAAATTTATACATTTGAAAAATCCTTTCTCTACATTAAATCTCTAATTCCATCAGATAAGATGACCTCATCTGTTGTGATGATAATTCCTTCAATACCTGAAGTACGGTTTAAAGTACGTATGATTTCAGCAGTTGGTAGCCCAAATAAGCGGGTAGTCCAAATCTCACCGTCTACTGATTTTTTTGATACAATGGTTAAACTAAGAACCTCCGTTTTGACAGGATAGCCAGTCTTTGGATCAATAATATGGTGATATCTTTTATTTTCCTTGATTAGACTACGCTCATAAATTCCCGAAGTAACCACGGATTGATTGGTTACCTTTAAAATCAGACGCGTTTGATTCCTATCTTTGCTAGGGTCTTGCACACCAATGCGCCATAGTCCATCTTCATGTTGTCTTGCTGTGCCAAAAACGACCACGTTGCCACCTAAATTAATTAATGCGCCTGTGACGTTTTCTTCTTTTAAATATGCCACCAATAAATCAGCAATAAAACCTTTAGCTAATGCCCCTAAATCTAACAGCATGCCTTTTTCTGTTAAAAAAGCAGTCTGATTTTGATCATCTAATTGAATATTGTGGGGGTTAGTTTTAGCTAATAAACCTTTAATCACTTCATCTGAAGGTACTTTAGCATCACTAAAACCGATGCGCCACGTTTGAATTAAAGGGCCAATGGCAATATTTAGCTGCTCACTTGTAAGACTATTTTCTTTTCCTAACTTGATTAATTCATATAATTCTGGCTGAAGGACAACTTTTTTTATGCCGGCATTGTGATTTAGGACCATTAGTTCAGAAGTAGGATCATTGGCGCTAAACCGCTTTTCATAAAGCTTTAATCGTTTTTCCAACTCATCCAAAATTTTTTCTGCTTCTTGGTGATCAACAAGAAGATCAATGACTGTACCCATCATATAAAGCTGTCTTGTTGCCAAAGTATTCACCTCTTTATTTTTTGACCAACTTAACTTTTTTTGACTGCTTGTGTTAGCTGGGCAATCGTTTTTTGTGCAATTTCGTTGCGATTAATTTTGGCATACGCATTAGCGTCTGCAAGCCGTTCTAAAATCTCGCCTTGGGGCATTTTAAGTTTCATGGCATTGCAGGCTAACTGTGTAGCAACTCTTGCCAAATAGAAGGTGACGTGATTATCTGAACAAATGGAAAGCGCATATTCCAATAACGTATTGCTAACTTGATATTCTGCAATTTCACTGTAAAAAACACCACACTGGTATAAAATATGCAACACGCGCCAGGTTTCTTCTATGGATTTAACTGGATAGTCATAAATCTTACGCAACACTTTATCAAAATAGACTTCCCCTTTTACTTTTTCACCAGCCTCACTGTAAACTAGTCCCATGCCCGTATAAGCCAATAGCTGATAGAGCGTATCTTCTTCCAATAGCAACTGATTAAAAGCAAATAAAACCTCGACGGCTGCTGCTTTTTGATAGTACAAAAGAAAACCTGACAAATAATGGTAGCGCATCTTTAACTCAGGAGTATCCAGCTCACTTGTTAAAATATTGGCTAGCAAATTTTGTGCCTTTTGATATTCCATTGTAATCAATAAAAATTCGATTTCATCAAAGGTGGCAACAAGCGTTGTATGTTTCACACCGATTTTGGGAAATAACGCTCCAATTGGAAAGTCTAGCCGTTCACAGAGCTTTATGAGAATTTTCAAACTTGGCACTTGGCCATTGTTTTCAAAACGACTTAAAGTTGCTTGTGTACATATGCCTTGCGCCAATTCGATTTGTGAGAAGCCAGCTTTTTTTCGTGCCGCAATAAATTTTTCAATCTGCATTAACTCCCTCCTTTTTTAAATTGTGCTTATTTTCACATTATTAATGATACCGCTTTACATCTGCATACTACGCCGCCATATTGGTAAAGTCAAAGTCGATATATAATATTTTATATAATTTTTTTGACAAATATTACATATTAGATACATTATTGAAAGATGCAATGTTTCTAGCTATTCCTTTTTACGACAAACATTAAAATGTAGTCTTTAACTTCATTTTCCTGACAAAAAAACTTCTCAAACAGTGACTGAAAAATTTCTTACTTTCTAAAATCGGTTAGTAAGGAAGAAATTTATCCATCATAATTTGAGAAGTTATTTATTTAAGCTTCAACAATATACGCTTCATAAGGCTGTAAATAGTCTGAAACCAGCTGATTTTTTTGATTGCTAAGAATCACTTGTGCTTTTTGATCACTGGCTGCAAATGGATTTTCGATTGTATTTTCACTTAAATTCGCCACAATCCGCCATTGTTTTTGGTTATCTTTGCGCAAATAGGCAAAGATCTGTTCATCTGTTGGCAATAATAATTCGTAGGTTCCTTCTTTTAAAATCGTTTCATTGTGCCGCAATGCAATCAATTTTTGATAATAACGATAGATAGAATGATCACTTTTTAAATCATTGGCTACATTGATTTTAGAATAAGCAGGATTCAACTTAAACCAAGGCACACCTTTAGTAAAGCCAGCATTTTTTTCCGCTGTCCACTGCATTGGTGTTCGTGCATTATCACGACTAACTTTGTGAGCTGCTTGTAGGAAATCCTCATGGGAAATAGTTTGCTGCTGTTTTACATAGTAATCATAATTTCCTAATAGCTCAATATCTTCATAATCTGTAATTTCAAAATCAGCATTCGTCATGCCAATCTCTTCTCCTTGATAAATAAAAGGTGTCCCTTGTAAGCCATGTAAGACTGTCGCAAAGGCCGTTGCACATTCGTAGCGGTAATTTGTATCATTACCCCAACGTGAGATTACTCTGGCGCGATCATGATTTTCAAAGTAAAGCGCATTCCACCCTTTGTCTTTTAATTCATGCTGCCAGTTGCTTAAAATTTCTTTCAATGCAACTAAATCTCGTCTTTTTAAAGCCCATCGACCATTGACATCTCCTTTTTTACGATCGATATGCATATGTTCAAAAGTAAAAATCATATCCAATTCTTCTCGCTTAGGATCAACTAATGTGTAGGCATCATGTGCTTTAGCTGCTGGAGATTCGCCCACACTCATCATATCAAAAGGTGCTAAGACCGCTTGGTTCAATTCATGAATAAACTCGTGCATGCGGGGACCATTTTGTTGATTTTCTGTTGTATTGCTCCGGGGGTTATCGGGAAACTGCCAATCTTTTGAAATGGAAGTAATCACATCCATCCGCCATCCATCTACCCCTTTGGCTTTCCAAAAGCGCATCATATCGTAGATGTATTCTCTGACAAAAGGATTTTCCCAATTTAAATCCGGTTGTTCTTTCGCATAATAATGTAAATAATACTGCTTTCTACGCTCATCAAAAGTCCATGCCGAGCCACCAAAACTTGAACCCCAATTATTAGGGGGCGAACCATCGGGCTTGGCATCTTGCCAGATATAAAAATCGGAAAAGAAATTGTCTTTTGACTTGCGACTTTCTTGAAACCATAAATGTTGATCCGAGGTATGATTGGCAACAAAGTCCATAATAATCTTTAGCCCTTTGTCATGGGCTGCTGCAATTAAGGCATACAAGTCTTCATTGTCTCCGAAAATCGGATCAATTTTTCGATAATCAGCAATATCGTAGCCGTTATCAATTTGCGGGGATAAATACACCGGACTTAACCACAAGGCATCGACACCTAAATCGACTAAATAGGGTAATTTTTCGATGATTCCTTTTAAATCACCAATGCCATCATCATTACTGTCGTAAAAACTTTTAGGATAAATTTGATAAATGACGGCTTCTTTCCACCAATCACTACGCATGCTCTTTCCCCTTTCTTTTATACAATTCCAAGTAATGACAAAGCAATGGCTGCAATAATAATGCCAAAAATTAGAACATTAATCGAAACATTTTTCTTCTTTAATAGATAAAAACAAAATAAGGTAACTGCTAAAGGTAGTAAACCAATAAAAATTTGATCGAGCATTTCTTGGGATTTTAAAATCGTTTTGCCACCCATTACCATTTTCCATTTCAAATCAAGTTTTACCATTTGGCTCGTCATCGCACCTACCATTGTTAATCCAACAATAGTTGCAGCTTTTGTTAAAATATTAATCAGACCATTTTCGTATAAATCTGAAATGTAAGCCGATCCTAGTGTGTAACCCAATTGCCCCCCATACCAACGAATAAGTTGAACGGGCAAATTAAACAAAAGTAAAAAGATAATCGGAGCCAAGACATTACCTGATTGCGCTAATCCGACTGCAACACCTGCCGCAATTACTCGCAAAACGCCCCAGAAAACCGAGTCGCCAATACCAGCTAATGGGCCCATTAAAGATGTTTTAATCGCATTGATGGAATCTTGATTAAAGTCTGTCTTTTCACTATTTTCTTTTTCCATTGAAGCACTTAGCCCCATAATAAAAGGTACCATGGCCACATTTGTATTAAAATAAGACATTTGACGTACCATTGCAGCTTTTTTATCTTCTTGTTTTTTATAAAAGCGATTGATAAAAGGTAACATCGCATATTCAAAGCCTGAAGCTCCTTGTTTTGCTGGCGTAACAGCAGAATACAAGGTGAATGAGCGCCAGTACATTTGGCGTAATAATTTCTTTTCTTCTGGTGAAACATTTTGATTAAATCGAGACATCGTTTTTCCTCCTCATTTTTTACGATTAACTAATCTTTCTTAACTAAAGAAATCATCATTTTCAATCTCTTCTGTTGTTTCATTTGTCGCTGCTAGCGTAGGTTTTTGTTGGATTTGCTGTTCCATTTTCTTCAATTGGAAATCCCGTTGTCCAATCGTTACGGCAATAATTACCCCTAAAACTGCTACTGCAATCAATGGAATCTTGAAATATGCGACAATCAAAAAGCCTAAGAAGTAAAATGCGGAAACATTATTGTCCCATAAAATTTTCATTAACATCGCCATTCCGACTGCAGGTAGTAAATTACCGGCGACAGATAAACCATTAATAATCACATCCGGAATCATTTCCAAGACATTTTGCGTAGCTTTTGAGCCAAATAAGATGGCAAAAAATGGAATTAATGAATAGATTGCCCATTGCAATGCCCATAGTCCAAAATGCAAGCGGATAATTCCTCTTTCATTAGCTTCTTCAGCCATTTTGTCAAAGCGACTAGCAAAAGGCCCTACCACTGCTACATATAATAACGTCTTTACTTGTAATCCGATGATCCCTAATGGAATCGCGATTGGCAATGCAACTTCCACACCACCGCCCAAATTGATGGCAAATGCTGCAGCTAAAGCCGTTGCAAGACCAGGTTCGGCTGAACTTGCGCCCCCAATATTAACGACTCCCATAAAAATAGTTTCTAAAGAGGCTCCGATCAATAAACCTGTTTGAATATCACCAAGCAATAACCCTACTAAAGGTCCAATGACAATAGGACGCCCCAACATGGTAAAACCTAATAATTCCTGGCCGCCGACTGTTAAAAAGACGACTAATGCCACTACAATTGCTTCATATAACATAATTTTTCGCTCCTTTTATTTACGTGGATTCAACAATTACTTGATAAAGTCTTTGGCCAACTCTTTTTTATCAGATGGTAAATTTTGTAGTGCAGTTTCTGGATACAGTTCAACTAAAGTAGCTAAGCTTGTAAGTTCTGCTGGTGTTAACATGACAAATTGTGTCAAAGTCTTCTTCTCACCGATTACAGCTTTTCCGACGTTGCCGATATTCACATAGGCGATATTAGGCAGTTTATCTGCTAGTACAACAGCGTCATTAACGGTTTTAACCAAAACCAACAACTTCATTTTTTCTGCCCGTGGATCTTGCAGTAGATCAATTGCACCTTGAAGTGTTTTTATAATTACTTTGATCCCACTTGGTACCGCCATTTTTAAAGCCATTTGCTGTGTTTCATTGCCAGCTGTTTCATCATTGGCAACGACAATCCCATCAATATTTAACTCACGGGACCATACCATTGCAATTTGGCCGTGGATTAAGCGTTCGTCTACTCGTAAAGTTTTAATCATTTTATTTCTCTCCTTTTTCTTTAACACTTTTTAAGCAAAAAAATCATTTTCAGTCGTATTTTTGGCAAGTTTGACTTGTTGCATCCCTGCTTGTGCTTTGGTAATCATTTCTTGAATAAATTCATCACTAATCGCTTCTGTTGCTAAAATTACTTCTAATAAAAGTGGCACGTTAAAACCAGCAACAACAAAAATATTTTCTTCTGTTGTTTTAGTTGCAAATTTTTGATTAACGCTCCCTCCATAAATATCCGTAAAAACAATAACTTCATCTGCTGGCGTAACACGGGCAAAAAAATTATCAATCTGAGTGTCTAAATCCGCTTGTCCTTGTGTATAAGCCGAAATATAGGTAATATCTTGTTTCTTACCAACAAATAATTCCAATGTGGATTGAATTCCTTGGGCTAAATTGCCATGAGTGGCAATTACTACTTTTTTCATTTACTTTGCTCCTCTCTTCATTTGACACTTTACTACTAGCAAGTTGTGTGCCAACTTCAAAAAAAGGGTTTAAATCAAGCTTTTACTGGGCATAAAAAAGAAGTGCTTAAAATAAAATAAGCACTTCTTTTTTGATTAATATGAATTATAGCAATGTTTACCAGGCCCATACACTAAAATAAAAGGACTTTTTTGATTCCCAGCTTTAAGCGCTGTTTCCCACGTAACTTAGCGTTTTACTTTCAAAACTTCTTGCTGCAATCCTTTTACTAAAAATTTCGACTAACTTGGCGTTTTTTTAATAAAGTTATGCTATCTTAATTAAAAAAGCGGATATAGTAGCCAATAGGAGGCCTGCCATGAATTATTACGATCAACATCTTCATACTTTTTTGTCTTTTGATTCTGAAGAACGGTTTGAAAATTATCTTGTTCAACAGCCCGCAACTTTTGTGGCCACCGATCATTTTGATTTAAAAAATCCAGCTCATGCATTTCAAGATGATATTCCAGATTACGAAGAGCTTTTAAGGCAACAGCAAAAATTTATAAACCAGCCTACAACTTTTCTAAAAGGGATTGAAATTGGTGTGGTTCCTGGTCAAGAAAGTAAAATTTACGATTACCTCACTACTTATCCCTATGATTTACAATTGGTAAGTATCCATCAAAACGGACAATTCGACTATATGGACGATATTGTTTTAACCAAAGATAAATACACCATTATGGATGAATACTTTCAGCAAATGGAACGCGTAACCGAAGATTTTAAAGCTGGTCACATCCTAACTCACTTTGAATACGGCTTACGACGTTTAGACGTGACTTCCCATGAACTTGCAACTCGGTATGAAGAGCAATTAACGCAAATCTTTAAAAATATAATCGCGAAAAACTGGGGCTTAGAATTAAACGCAAAAAGTTTTGCCAAATACCAAAATGCCCAACTATATGAATATGCAGTCCCCTTGTATCAAAATCTAGGTGGTAAGCTTTTCACTTTAGGTTCTGATGCCCATATTGCGTCAGATTTTCGTAACCAATTTAGTCAAATGGGAGCAATGCTAAAAAAATTTGGTGTCACTGAACTTGCGCTATTTCAAAATAAGGAAATCAAATTGGTGCCGCTTCCTGAAAGCTAACTAAACAAAAATTTCTTTAATTACACGAAAAACGTCTTAAATTAACCTGCAAAACGCAATTTGCAGCCCTTTATTTAAGACGTTTTTTCAAGTTAGATATAATATTTTAATAGTTCATACATTAAGGAGAGCTCATAATCATCAATGACAATATTGTACTTCATTTCCAGCGGATGGAAAATATTTTTTGAAATCGAGAAAAACTCTTGTTTGGTTTTATCCAGTTGTTCTTCTGTTTGGACACTGACGGACTCTTCCCGTGAAGAAATCATCATCCGCTCAATCATTAAAGCAATGTGCATATATAAATTCAACTTCACTTTTGCATCAAAGACAATGGTGAAGAAATCTTGATACTTTGCTACAACGCCTTGTACTTCACCTAAAACAACCTTCGGATTTAAAAATTGCAGTCGACTACTAATTCCTTCAATAGTGAAAAACTCCAATAACCCTTCAATTAAATTGGCAATTGTTTTTTCCTTTTCACCTGTTGCTAATAACAATTCTTTTAGGCGTTTAGTTCCACTGGCCTCCATAATATCGTAAATATTTAAAATTGGAATTTGATAATCATATGGTAAATCTGTGGTGGTGATAATAAAATCTGTCTTTTCAAAATACCCCATATCATGGGAAGCAAGTGAATTTTTTAAATCTCGATAGTCCATGGTAATGATTTCTTTTTCCATTTGCAAACGATCCAACATGATCTGCTTAATTTCTTCACTTAATCCGACACCTGACATACACGAAACGATGATATTTTTATTTTGAGAGATTCCTTCGTAATACTGAATATGAATCATTTCGTGATACGTATTGGCCCGCTCAGCAATTTCTCTAAAACTTTTTTGTTGTTGAACTTGTAGCGCTACATCTAAAACAAGGGGTGTTGATAAATTGTTAATCACTAATAAATCAGAATCCAAGTACTGTTTAATTTGTTTATACATTTGACTTAAAGAACCCATATCAAAAAGCAAAATAACTGGTAATTTTCTTTGATTTAACTTCGCAATATACTGCTGCACTTTCTGGCTAATTTCAGGCATACTGCTATCTAAGGGCATATCAAAAGCTGCAAAAATAAAATTTCCCACTAAGCCATTTACCACCCCTTGAATACTTGAAGCTGTACTTTTTCCATGGGAGATTAAAATGCACAAGGTTTTAACCTCTTCAATTTTTTCTATCGCAGCATAGTCTAATAGAAAAAGCGCCATACCACTAACAAGTGCGATTTGCTCGTTGCTTGCATTGTTTTTTAAAGGTGAAAATAGCTGTTGAAATAAATAAAAAGCCCGCGGATATTGTTCTTTTATCTTCTGTAGCCAAGCTTTTTGCTCTCTAAGTGGCACCGGTGGCACATTAGCTAAAAAGAAAGCGCAAGAATTTAAAATCTCTTTGGGTATCAGCTCTTTGACTCCATATTTTTCCCATAATAAGGAGATTAAAGTATCATTTAGCACTTGTCTATAGCTTGTCACTTGTAAACTAACATTATCACCTGGTGCTTTTTTTAAATGTTTTGCAACAATAAATTGGCCATCAAGAAAACTTTCGCTTTCGGATAATTCTGCCAAAATTGTGGTGACAATTTCCTTTGCCACGCTGTTTTGATTGGTGATTTTATCGGTGGGTAAAAAAGTTACCGCTGGTTTTTTTTCTCCAATAATTAAGTCATCCCCAGCTTGTTTTGCATAGGCTTTGGCACAAAGAAGTTTGATTTGATTGTTCAACGAACCCAAATTCCCAGCCTGAGGCGTTTTTAGTAATTCCATAATCAAACTATTATTCACGCTAATTTTTCTATTCATTTTTTTAGCTTCTGTAATAAATGCATGTTGGATTAATGCCATTCGTTCTTCTGAGGGCCTTGCAATAAAATTGGGGATTGTAACGGTCATTGGCACTCGTCTTCTAAAAGTTAACAGTAACATATCGTCCAATGATTCTGTCGTTGCAAAAAGAAAACGAACCTTTACTTGTCGTACTTCTTTACTACCAAGTGGACTATAGGTTCCTTTATCTAATAAAGTAAATAATTTTTCTTGATTTTCTTTAGGTAGGCGATGAATTTCATCTAAAAACAAAAATCCTCCGTCAGCTGCTGCCACAAGTCCTGCCGTATCTTCTGTCGCTCCGGTAAAAGCGCCCTTTTTAAAACCAAACAAGACTGAGGAAAGTAATTCTGGATTATTGGCATAGTCAGCACAATTCAAAGAAATAAGTTGCGCTTCAGAAGAAATTACACTTTTTGCCTTAGCATATTCATAAATCAAATGCGCTAAATAGCTTTTACCAACCCCAGATTCACCGGTTATAATCAAAGGAAAACCATTTGGTGGATATTTGACAGCCGCTTTACAGGCATCAATCACTTTTTTTAACGAACCTTCGCCACCAATAAATGCGCGAAATGGATCTTTAATTTTTTTAAGACGCCAATACACCGGCTTTGTCCCAAATTTTTCTACCAATTCTTCTTTTAACAGTTGGGATAAATAATGGCTAACTACACCTCTGGTTAACCCATTTTCATCGGCAATCTGTTGCGTTGTCAGATCCTTTTTACCATCATCTTCTAAGTGCTTAATCGAATTAAGCACTTCATATCTTGCTTTTGTGGCCATTCTTTTCACCCTTATTTTTATCTGATTAAAAACAGAACCAATTGTTTAAGTTTTACTTTGAAATCATTATACCACGGAAGTAAACGAATCCAAGCCAAGCTAAGCTATTTTACCGCACCATTTAGATAAAGCAATTTTGTCAGTTATTTCATTTAAGCTGCTTCATTTTAAGCTAGAAAAATCTGCTTATGAAAAAAAGACCTAAACCAAAAACAATACAAACTTTTGGTTTAGGTCTTTTATTTTGTGGCTTATTTGAAAGTTGTCAATTTATCAGCAGAGAGTCTAACTGACTGGTAACCTGACTCTGCCGCTTTACCAATAGAGAGAATTAACACTGGTAAATAGCGCTCTTTTTCTAAATCAAAAGTTTCCGCTAAGTTTTCTGCTTCAAAACCACCAATTGCATTGGTATCATAGCCATGGGCTCGCGCCACTAGCATTAATTGCATTGCTGCAAGACTAGCATCTCGCAAAATGACATTATCCATTTCATTCAAAGATAGATTTTGATAATGAGGAATGATGGTAGCTAATTGGCGATCATGAACTTCTTGCGGCATCAGCCCCGCATTTAATGCTGCCCCATATATTTCTTTACCGTATTCATAATTTTTACGGTCACCAAAAATTAAGATCATTGCAGCAGAAGTATCATTTTGCAATTGATTAAAGCGAATAAAAGGGCGTAGCTGTTCTTTCCCTTCATTTGTATCTACAACAACGTAGCGCCAAGGCTGCAAATTAACTGAAGAAGGTGCACGATTTGCTTCATCTAACATAGTCAACATTTCTTCTCGACTAATTTTTACATTTTCATCATACCGTCGAATCGATTTGCGGTTTAAAACAATATCCTGAAAGTCATTATTTATGAATGCTGTCATTTTCTTACTTCCTTTTATTTAAAATTAAAGTACTAAACTAACTGCTAAAATATACTTGATTCAAATTTTTTTGGCAAGATTAAAGCTTACACTTTACATGAATCATTACTTTTATACGACAAAATTTTTTTTATAAAAAAAGCGGCAGCATCTTCCAATGCCACCTGCTGTATTTTCGTTTTTTATTAACCTAATGCTTGATATAATGGCATTAATTCTTTTAAAGTTGCTACGGTCTTATCTTCAATTTGAGGGTATTTTGCTTTCATTAAAAGTTTCCCGATTTGAAAAGTTTTTCCTGCTAGCTTTGCTTGAAATTCTGTTTGTAACTTTTCACTAGCCAAGTAATCTTTCAAAGCCAGATGATCATCTAGTTCATGTTCTACTTGAGGCCAAATATAATAGTCTGTAATATCGATCTTTTGACTCCAGATAGCAATTTCTTGTAATAAATCGTTATAGGCCGCAACACTTCCGGACCGTTCAGCACTTTTGTAATGTTGAAACATGAGATAAATCTGATACTGCTTTTTATTTAATAGTACCGCTAGACAGGCATTTTCTCTTTGACGTGATTCACTACGATAGGCACACCAAAAGTGGTTACGTAAATTCCAACCATTGGTCCAGCTTTCTATTTTGGGCTTTGTAATACTAAAGTCTTTGGGCAAATTAGTAGCAACTGTTAAATTCAGTTCTTTCCATTTTTGCCAATGTTTTTTATATTCGTACTTGATCTCTTCAAGCTCGGCAACTGAATATGTTATCTTTAAGTGTTTGAATGTATAATTATCTCTAGCTAAAACCTCAAAATCCGCAATATCTAATTGCATTTTTTATCCCTCTTATCATTCATAAAAAACTTCATCTAAAAATAGCCCTGCGGCTGGAACTGTTTCTCCTGCATCTTGGCGAATTTTATTTGCCAAAACCTCATCAATAATATTAATATCTAATTTACCCATACCAATTTCCAACAAAGTACCCGTTAAAATTCGTATCATCTTATGCAAAAAACCGTTACCTATAAATGTAAAGTGCAACATGGCACCATCTTTTTCAATTCGAATCTCTTCAATCTTGCGAACCGTCGATTTCTTTGTCTTTTTTAAAGCAGAAAATCCAATAAAGTCATGGGTTCCGAGCAACTTTTCAGCAGCTTTCTCCATTTTTTCTAAATTTAGCTCTTGGGGTACATAAAAACTATGATGCCGGTAAAAAGCCGTCGGAATTACATCGTTCCAAACATAGTAACTATACTGTTTACCACTGGCATTGTAACGAGCATGAAATCGTTCACTCATTTCCGCTACATCTTTAATAACAATATCGTTAGGTAAATAACGGTTCAAAAAATTAAGCATCTCAAGTGGTGACAATTCAGATTCAGTTTTAAAGTTTGCTACTTGCCCTCTGGCATGTGTCCCTGCATCTGTTCGACCAGAACCAATAATTTCAATTTTTTCTCCAGTCATTTGGAACAAAACACTTTCGATTTTCCCTTGAATTGTTTTATCCGAGCTCCCAAGCCGCTGCCAACCCAGATAACGTCTTCCATCATACTCAATCGTCAATTTAATATTTTTCATTTTTATGACTCCTTTTTTAACTTGTTGTCTATTCTACCAAATAAGCCATTGAAAAAATTAGCGTACCAAAGAAAAAACAGGGCTAAAAAATTCTCCCTGTAATTTCTAATTTTTTTATTTTCCAATCACTAATCTTCTAGTGTAAACTGCCTGTCCAGAGTGCATTATTGCATCATCTATTGCAGAGACAATTCGAACTTGTCGGGTTACTGGCGGATTCCAATTTGTATCTACGATATCTTGCAGACTTTCTTCATTAATTGATTGTAAATAAGCGACTGTAAAATCAACACTTGCAGCAAGATAATTTAGTAATAACGCCTTATCCTTTACAACAACTTTTGCAGCTTCTTGCGGCGTATGATGCCAATCCTCTGTATCATCAGGTAGTGAAAGATTAAACTGCTCGCCAAAACCCTTTTTAAACCATAAAGCTTGTGAATTATTTAAATCCGAAATCTGAAAATCTAATTCTCGAGCAGTATGCCAAGTTAACCAAGTCACAGATTTAATTAATGGCGCTGGCATTTTATTAGCCTCAGCTACATTCATTTGTTCTAATGTATCTTCAAACCGTTCCTTTTTTGCAGCTTCTTGCGGCGTATGATGCCAATCCTCTGTATCATCAGGTAGTGAAAGATTAAACTGCTCGCCAAAACCCTTTTTAAACCATAAAGCTTGTGAATTATTTAAATCCGAAATCTGAAAATCTAATTCTCGAGCAGTATGCCAAGTTAACCAAGTCACAGATTTAATTAATGGCGCTGGCATTTTATTAGCCTCAGCTACATTCATTTGTTCTAATGTATCTTCAAACCGTTCCTTTGCTCTTAACAATGTCTCAATGGATAATTCAGCAATTTGCACAGTTTTCCCCTCCGTTTATAAATTTTTAATTTATCTATGTTGTTTATTCTAACACGTTTCCTATAAATTACAGGGGTATTAAATCTATGTATAAAAAAAAGACAGCAACTACGCTGTCTCAAAAACTCCGGCAGTAGGACTCGAACCTACGACATCATGATTAACAGTCATGCGCTACTACCAACTGAGCTATGCCGGAATAACCGCGTGGCGACGTCCTACTCTCACAAAGGGAAACCCTTCACTACAATCGGCGCTAAGAAGCTTAACTTCTGTGTTCGGCATGGTTACAGGTGTATCCTTCTCGCTATCGCCACCACACTATTTAATTAAGTGAATTTCATTCACTCAAAACTGGATCTTGAAGTTTTTCAAAACTCTTCCGAGTTTTCTTTTACTTTGGTTAAGTCCTCGATCGATTAGTATCAGTCCGCTCCATACATCACTGTACTTCCACTCCTGACCTATCTACCTGATCTTCTCTCAGGGATCTTACTTTCTTTAAGAAATGGGAAATCTCATCTTGAGGTGGGCTTCACACTTAGATGCTTTCAGCGTTTATCCCTTCCCTACATAGCTACCCAGCGATGCCTCTGGCGAGACAACTGGTACACCAGCGGTAAGTCCATCCCGGTCCTCTCGTACTAAGGACAGCTCCTCTCAAATTTCCAACGCCCGC